>CALDKR010000180.1 GCA_937898095.1 uncultured Rhodoluna sp. | reverse complement strand
AGCTCACTCGCTGGCGCTGTGATTCCGGCAGTTTATGGCTCTTCTGACGAAGACGAGGGTGCCGACGGGCTCGAATTCATCTCGGCCAACGATCGCGAAGAAATTTCGCGCCTCTTCGAGGCGAAACTGCAGGCGGTGCGCGCCAAAGAACTTGAGCGAGGGCTCACCCTAATTGGGCCGCAGCGCGACGACCTGGTTTTGATGCTCGGCGAACTGCCAGCCAAGGGTTATGCCAGCCACGGCGAGAGCTGGAGTTATGCCCTGGCGCTGCGCTTGGCTTCGGTTGAAATGCTGCGCGCCGAAACCCGCTCTGGTGATCCGGTGCTGATTCTCGACGACGTTTTTGCTGAGCTCGATTCCGGCCGCCGCGAGAGATTGGCCAAAATGGTGGCCAACAACGAACAGGTTTTGATCACCGCCGCTGTGGCTGAAGATATTCCTGAGGTTTTGAGCGCAAAGCGCTTCGACGTGAAGGCGGGTGAGGTCACCAGTGCCTGAAAAACAAAATTCAGCTACGAACCCACAGGGGCCTGAGCGGGTCAATGCAACCCCGACCCCTGACACCCCAACCGGCCCAATCGACTTTGCCGTCGATTTTTATTGGCAGATGCGCGAAGCAGTGACTGGCCGAATCAGCCGCGAAGCCAAGCGAATTGCAAAAAACGCCAAGCGCGCAACCAGTCAGCCGTTCGACAAAGGTCGCGACCCGGTCAAAGCCGGCGACTCAATCAGCGACATCATGAAGAGTTTTCGCTGGGAGGGTCAGCTGGCCGAGGCTGAGTTGTTCAACAACTGGGCCGATCTGGTTGGCGAGAAAAACGGCGAAGCCACCCACCCCGAGTCACTAAACCGCGGCCTACTTACCATCCGATGCAAATCAACCGCTTGGGCAACCCAGCTTCGACTGATGCAAGATCAAATTCTTCAGCGGGTTCAAGAGCAGTATCCAACGCTTGAAATTACCGCAATTAAATTCATCGGCCCAGATGCCCCAAGCTGGAAAAAAGGCCAGCGTTCGGTGCCCGGTCGAGGCCCGCGCGACACCTATGGATAGTCGAAATTAACCACCGAAATTGGGCCGAAAATTGCCCAAAAACACCACCAAAAAACCCGTGAAATTTTTCGACACAAACACCCCCGATATCCCAATAAATTACTGGCCAAAAGCTAAACTCCAACAAGGTTAGAAATCCCGAATTTCAGTCGTGCACCGGCACGCATTTCACAAGGCTCTAACACGGGGAACAAAAGGAGTACAACCGAATATGTCTACACCTGAAAACGGCGCAGAAACCGCAGCAGAAGCGACCGCAGCAGAAGCGACAAACACCGCACCAAAGCCAGATGCCTCATATGACGCAGGCAACATCCAGGTTCTTGAAGGCCTCGAGGCAGTGCGCAAGCGCCCAGGCATGTATATCGGTTCGACCGGGCCCCGTGGTTTGCACCACCTGGTTTATGAAATCGTCGACAACTCAGTTGACGAAGCGCTCGCCGGATTCTGCGACATCATCAAAGTCACCATCACCAAAGACGGCTGGATTCGCGTTGTCGACAACGGCCGCGGAATTCCGGTCAGTGTGCACCCGACCGAAGGCATCTCAACCGTTCAGGTCGTTCTAACGATTCTTCACGCCGGTGGAAAATTCGGCGGCGGCGGCTATGCGGTTTCTGGTGGTCTGCACGGTGTGGGTGCGTCTGTTGTTAACGCGCTTTCAACCAAGCTAAAGGTGCAGGTTGCCCGCGAAGGTTTCTTGTGGAACCAGAGCTATCAGATCGGTGTGCCAGATGCCCCGCTAGCTAAGGGCGAGCCAGCCGATTACACCGGAACCACCATCGAGTTTTTGGCTAACCCAGAGATTTTCGAGACAGTCGAATATGACTATGAAACCCTGCGCGCGCGTTTTCAGCAGATGTGTTTCTTGAACAAGGGCTTAAGAATCAGCCTGACCGACGAGCGCAACGGCCGCACCGATGAATATTTCTATGAGCGCGGATTGCAAGACTATGTCGAATATCTAAACGCCAGCAAAAAGTCTGAGATCGTTCACGACGAGATCATTAGCTTCGAAGCCGAGACCAAAGAAAAGAACATGTCGGTCGAGGTGGCAATGCAGTGGACCAACGCCTATAACGAGAGCGTTCACACCTATGCCAACACCATCAACACCCACGAGGGTGGAACCCACGAAGAGGGCTTTCGCGCTGCGCTAACCAGCCTGCTCAACAAATATGCCCGCGCAACCAATCTGCTCAAAGAAAAAGACGAGAACCTAACCGGTGACGACTGCCGCGAGGGCCTGACCTGTGTGATTTCGGTCAAGCTGAGCGAGCCTCAGTTTGAGGGCCAGACCAAGACCAAGCTGGGCAACACCGAGGCCAAGGCATTCGTGCAAAAAGTGGTCAACGAGCAAATGGGCGACTGGCTAGACCGCAACCCAAACCTGGCCAAAGACATTATTCGCAAGGCAATTCAAGCCGCCACCGCAAGACAAGCGGCCCGCAAGGCCCGCGAAGCAACCCGCCGCAAGGGTCTGCTTGAATCAGGCGGCATGCCGGGCAAGCTGCGCGACTGCTCAAGTCGCGACCCAAAGCTCTCAGAAATCTTCATCGTTGAGGGTGACTCAGCGGGTGGTTCTGCAATGCGCGGACGCGATCCAGAGACGCAGGCGATTCTTCCATTGCGAGGAAAAATTCTTAACGTCGAACGTGCGCGTCTTGACCGCATGCTCGCCAACACCGAAGTGCAAGCACTCATCACTGCATTCGGTACCGGCATCGGTGAAGAATTCGATATCGAAAAAGCTCGCTACCACAAGTGCGTTTTGATGGCAGACGCCGATGTCGACGGTCAGCACATTCGCACACTCTTGCTCACTTTCCTTTACCGTCACATGCGTCCGCTAATCGATCACGGTTTCGTTTACCTCGCGCAGCCACCGTTGTTCCGTATCAAGT
>CALDKR010000179.1 GCA_937898095.1 uncultured Rhodoluna sp. | reverse complement strand
TTTGCAAGCAGGGGGTCAGGGGTTCGACCCCCCTAGTCTCCACAAATTTTTTTGATCAACCACCGCAAGGTGGTTTTTCACTTTAACAAGGTCGGGGGCAACAATGCCAATCAACTTTTGGCCATTCACACTAAACATAATCGCCCTTTTACTTCAGCTTTTTGGCCTTTGCCAGTTGTACAAATCTTCTCGTGTAGCTCAAAAGAAACTCGACAGCGGGACATATTCAAACGTAGATGGCGGGAACCCTTACGGCCAAACCGAAGGAGAGAACTCAGCGACGACTCTTGAGTTTTTGCTTGAAGAAAAAGCTAAAGTAGCAAATGCCTTACTAACAATTGGTGGCGGCGCAGTGCTTCAAATATTGGCACTAATCATCTCAACATTTTAAGAGTGGTTCAGGGAAACACTTGAACACGTCTAGGAAGCCTCATCAGGCGAGCATTGGCTCCAGGGCCCATAACTCGTTGCGATGTTTGGATGTTCACCAATCGCAGACAATCCAGATTTTCTAGTAATCCACTTGACCACAGCGCGGCCGCGAACCGGATCTTTCCTAACTTCGGGAGACGAAGGCGTTACTTCCAATTCGATGTGCCAATTCCTGATAGCAAGTCTCGGAATAACGCTCGGCGAAAATTCCACGCTGCCTTTCAGATGGAATCGAGTGTGACTTGAAATCAGCCACGGCATGATATCGCCAGAATCATCTGCTCGCTGGCTGGCGATTTCAAATATCTGACCGTCGCGAGTTTCAAATTCCCAATAAGAATCAACAACAGTCGTGTCCATGTCTCCAAGGTTGACGGCAGAAACCTCTAGTAGCCAGCTGTGACCATACTTTTCACCTGTAGGTGAAACACTCGAGTTATGGAACCAGCGACCTGCAACTTTTAGCAAAGGCCTATGCCAACGGAAGTCCTGATAAAAAGTCCAGATTGCCGATGACAGTGATATGACAATTGCCACAATACTCAAAACATCCGATGTACCCATCTGTCCCCTCATGTGTCTTCAATTGCCGCCTATGGAGAGCGAAAAGCTTTTTTGTTGCAGCTCCTTGCTTGCCTAAAGCGCATTAAGCCGAGTTAAAAATTCCTTAGTGCGCTGCTGCTTCGGGTTTGAGAAGAATTCGTGGGCCTCACCCTCTTCAACGACAACACCCTTGTCAATAAAGACAACCCAGTCGGCAACATCGCGAGCGAATGCCATTTCGTGCGTTGCCATGATGATCGTTGTGCCACTGCGCTTCAAATCGCGAATCAATTCCAGAACCTCACCTACCAACTCCGGGTCAAGCGCACTGGTCACCTCATCTAGCAACAAAACCTTAGGGTTCAATGCAACAGCCCTGACAATCGCCGTGCGCTGCTGCTGACCACCAGACAATTTGTCGGGGAACGAATCAGCCTTGTCGGCCAAGCCGATTCGACTCAACCAACCCATCGCAATTTCATCAGCCTCATCACGGCTCTTGCCCTGAACATGCCTCAATGCCAAAGTGATGTTTTCAAGAATGCTTAAATGAGCAAATAGATTGAAAGACTGAAAAACCAGACCGATTTCACGACGAACAAAATCCTGGTCTATGTCGGCAACGCTGATCTCGGCATCTTCGAGCCAAATTTGCCCATCGCTCAAATCTTCGAGCAAATTGACACACTTCAACAACGTTGACTTGCCCGAGCCCGAAGAACCCAAAAGCGCAACAATCTGACCCGGATAAATCTCTAAATCGACACCATTCAAAATGGCACGATCTTCATAGTGCTTGTGAAGGTTGCGAATTTTCAGACGCGGCTTATTCCAGTCGATCAAAGTGCGCTCCCCGCCTGTTCGCGCTGAGCATATTTGCGACTGATTCGATCAGCAAAACGGATGGACGGAATCGCCAACAAAACAAACAGCAAGCCAGCCAATACATAAGGAGTGAAGTTCGCATATTTTGCGACCTCAATCTGGGCCCCACGCACAGCATCGACGGCACCAAGGATAGAAATTAAACCGACGTCTTTTTGCAAGGCGACAAAATCGTTCATCAATGGAGGAGCTACCCGCCTCACGGCTTGAGGCAAAACTACAAGACGCATGCTCTGGCCATAATTCAAACCAAGAGATCGCGCTGCCAGCCGCTGTGAGGGGTGAATGCTCTCAATTCCCGCCCTAAAAACCTCGGAGACATAAGCCGCATAGGTGAGAATCAAGGCCACAGTGCCGAGAACTTCGGCAGGGATGCGACCAAGAAACTCAAGGCGCAAACCAGGTAAGCCAAAACCGACAACATAAAGAACAATGATCAGAGGCACGCCTCTAAAGAAATCGACATAACCGCGAGCAAACACACGAAGCGGGAAGAGCGCAGGATTCTTTAGAGTTCGAAGAATCGCTAGTAAAAGACCGAAAACTAAGACTCCAACAACGGCGAAAGCTAGAACACGCAAATTCAAAAGAATGCCGTCAAGAACTCTAGGCAAAGACTGAATAGCAACCTCTAGGTTGAAGAAACTATCAACAACTCTCGACCAGCCGGGCGTGTTAACCAGCATCAGAGCCGCCACAAGAGCAAATGCCAAAGTGC
>CALDKR010000178.1 GCA_937898095.1 uncultured Rhodoluna sp. | reverse complement strand
ACGTACGTAAGCAGATCGTTCACAACATCCACGTGGTCTCTACCCTCGAAAAGCGCGGAGCGATCTTCGTTGACGAGGTTGATGAGGTTCCACCTGGAAGCATTCTGGTCTTCAGTGCCCACGGTGTCTCGCCAGCAGTTGTAAAGGCTGCCGAAGAGCGCGGGCTTCAAACCATCGACGCCACCTGCCCACTGGTAACCAAGGTTCACCGCGAGGTTCAGCGCTTCGCGAAAGAAAACTACGACATCCTGCTCGTTGGGCACGAAGGTCACGAAGAAGTTGAAGGCACCGCTGGCGAAGCCCCAGATGTTGTTCAAGTAATCGACAAAGATGAAAGCATCGCCGCCGCAAAAGTGCGCGACCCAAAGAAGCTCATCTGGCTTTCTCAGACCACGCTTTCTGTCGATGAAACCATGCAAACAGTCTTGAAGCTTCGTGAAAAATATCCGACTCTGCAAAATCCACCAAGCGAAGACATTTGCTATGCAACTCAAAATCGTCAGGTGGCGATCAAAAAGGTTGGCGCTCAGTCTGACCTTGTCATTGTGGTCGGATCAGCTAACTCATCGAACACTGTTCGACTTGTCGAGGTTGCCCTTGAGGCGGGGGCGAAAGCGGCTTATCGCGTTGATTTTGCTTCAGAAATTCAGGATGAATGGTTTGACGGGGTTGAAACCGTTGGAGTTTCATCGGGTGCCTCAGTGCCAGAAATCTTGGTAGACGAGGTTCTCGAGCAATTGGCGAGCCGTGGGTTTGGTGACGTTAGAAATGTGCAGACCGCAGAGGAGGACATTCAATTCTCACTTCCGGCAGAACTGCGCAAAGAGCTCAAGGCTGCCGGAAACGACGTCGACAACAAAACACGCCGCGCATAACACTGCCGGAATTCCTTCGCACTTAAATCGGTTGCACTCATGGTTGCTCATGTGGCGCCGTCACATTTTGTAACGCAATTTAGCGAAGCACTTAATCACGTTTAGGTTTTTAGCAAGCGCAAAAGTGCAACGACAAAAGGGAATCAAAATGAGCAAAACTATCAAGTCAATTGCGGCCATTGCTGCCGCAGTCAGCCTGCTAGGTGCTGGCGCAATCGCCACTCCGGCAACGGCCGCAACCAAGACCATCACCATCGCCACCGAAGGCACCTATGCGCCTTTTTCATACGTTGAAAACGGCAAGCTAGTGGGTTATGACGTTGAGGTTGCCACTGCAGTTGCCGCCAAAGCAGGGTTCAAAATCAAGTGGCAGAAGACCACCTGGGATGGCATTTTCGCCGGCCTTGAAGCCAAGCGCTGGGATGCAATTGCAAATCAGGTGACAATCCGTGCAGATCGCCAGGCTAAGTATGATCTTTCAAACCCATACACCTCTTCAAACTATGTCGTCATCACTCGCAAAGACGACTCACGTGTGACCAAAGTTGAAGACATCAAGGGTCTGACCGCTGCCGGCTCGGCGACCAGTTCATTCACTGACTTGGCCAAGCAGTATGGCGCCAAGGTTGAGGTTGTTGAAGACAATGCTGGTCGCTTTGGTTTGCTTCAGGCAAAGCGTGTTGACGTAATTCTCAATGACAGCTTGTGGGCGCTTGACTACATCAAGAACAACCGTGATGCCAACGTGAAGATCGCTGCCTATTTCGGTGATGCAAGCCTTCAGGGCTTTGCATTCCGCAAAAACAGTGGATACGTCAAGAAGTTCAACACCGCTCTGGCTGCTCTAATCAAGAACGGCACCATCAAGAAGATCGGCGTCAAGTATTTCGGCAAAGACGTCACCAAGTAACATTTCTGACTAACGTCACAACTTAGAGAGGATGGTGGTTCCTGTGGAATCGCCATCCTCTTTTCAGTTGGCCATCGATTCACTGTGGCCACTGCTTCAGGCGCTTCTTACTGGCACGATTCCACTGACCGCAGCGAGCTTTGCCATCGGAATCATCGTTGCCCTCTTTGCGGCACTCGCTCGAATCTCTAACATCTGGATTCTTCGTTCTATTGCGGCGACATACATTTCGATAATTCGCGGCACGCCGCTTTTGCTTCAACTATTCATTATTTTTTATGGCTTGCCAGCATTTGGACTTGTCTTTGATCCGTGGCCAAGTGCAATTTTGGCCTTCTCGCTCAATGTAGGCGGATATGCGGCTGAGACAATTCGTGCCGCGATTCTGTCGATTCCTAAGGGGCAGTGGGAGGCAGCCGCAACCGTCGGATTGAATCGCAGTCAGACGCTTCGCCGAGTGATCCTTCCGCAGGCGACCCGGGTAGCGATACCGCCGCTGTCAAACACTCTCATTTCGCTGGTTAAAGATACATCGCTTGCTTCGGTTGTACTGGTTACTGAAATTTTCAGAACGGCTCAAGAAATCGCTGGCCCCACCTTTGAATTTTTCTTGATGTATGCCCTGGCGGGTGTGTACTACTGGATTTTGAGTCAGCTGTTAGCTTTTGGCCAGAGCCGAATCGAAAAGCGCCTGAACCGAAAGGTTGCGCATTGACAAATCTGATTGAGGTTCGCGGGCTGACCAAGAGTTTCGGTGCCAATAATGTTTTTAGAAACATCGATTTTGATGTGCACGCCGGCTCGGTGACAGTGATTATCGGGCCTTCTGGCTCAGGCAAAACAACTTTGCTGAGATCACTAAACGCACTTGAAATTGCAGAATCTGGCACAGTTCGCATCGGTGATTTCTCTGTCGACTTTGGCAAGAAACCTAGCGAGCGAATTTTGACCCAGCTGCGCTCGCACAGCGGCATGGTTTTTCAGGGCAACAACCTTTTCGGCAACCTAACCGCATTAGAAAACGTGATGCTCGGGCCAGTTGTGGCCCAAAATCAACCCAAGGCGCAGGCGCGCACAGCGGCAGTCGAGTTGCTCGAAGCGGTCGGTCTCGCCGACAAACAAAACTCGTATGTTCACGAACTTTCTGGTGGTCAGCAGCAGCGTGTCGGAATCGCAAGAGCCTTGGCACTACAGCCAGATGTATTGCTTTTTGATGAGCCGACTTCGGCGCTTGATCCAGAGCTAGTCGGCGAGGTGCTTGCAGTCATGCGCGACCTGGCAAAACAAGGTTGGACTATGGTTGTGGTCACTCATGAAATGCGATTTGCGCAACAGGTTGCCGATCACCTAATTTTCATCGACGGGGGATCAATTGTTGAACAGGGCGACCCCCGTGAAGTTCTCTCGAACCCTCAGCACCCTCGCACGCAACAGTTTTTGCAGCGAATAATTGGCGACTTCTAGCTTTAAATGCAAAACCCCTCGGATTTTCCTCCGAGGGGTTTTGACTTTAATCTTTAGAGTGACATGCTCTTGCCGGCTGAGCCAAGCTGGGTTGCAGCCTGAGCCACGCGGGTCGACATTGCTGCCTCACCAATCTTGCCCCAAGCGCGTGGGTCATAGATCTTCTTGTTGCCGACCTCACCATCGATTTTCAGCACGCCATCGTAGTTTGCGAACATGTTGCCCGCGATGGCTCGGGTGAATGCATACTGCAGGTCAGTGTCAATGTTCATCTTGATAACACCGTGCGAAACAGCGTCGGCGATTTCTTTGTCGGTTGAACCTGAACCGCCGTGGAAGACCAAGTCAAATGGCTTGTCAACGCCATATTTGGCGCCAACTGCTGCCTGAATTTCGCCTAGAAGCTCGGGCTTCAGAACAACGTTTCCTGGCTTGTATACGCCGTGCACGTTTCCGAAAGTAAGAGCGACCATGTAGCGGCCATTTTCTCCGAGGCCAAGAGCCTCTGCGGTTGCTAGGCCGTCGGCAGGGGTTGTGTATAGGTGCTCACCGTGGCCACCCTCAACGCCGTCTTCTTCGCCGCCAACAACGCCAACCTCAATTTCTAGAACCGCTCCGATGCCCTTAGTCAAGGCAAGCATCTCTTTTGCAATCTCGAGGTTTTCGCCCATTGGAACGGCCGAGCCATCCCACATGTGTGAGTTGAATAGCGGGTCTAGGCCATTGCGAACGCGCTCCTGTGAAACCGCGATGATTGGGCGAACAAAGCCGTCAAGCTGGTGCTTTGCACAGTGGTCAGTGTGCAGGGCGACGGTAATGCCGTAGTTCTTGGCTAGCTCGCGAGCAACAGTAGCCATGGCGATGGCGCCATCAGACATCTTCTTGACAGTTGGGCCCGACCAGTAGTCGCCACCGCCGGTAGTGACCTGGATGATGCCATCTGATCCTGCTTCAACCAGACCAGCCAAAGCGGCATTCAAGGTCTGAGTGCTTGAAACGTTGATGGCAGGGTAGGCAAAGCCACCCTTTTTAGCGCGGTCAAGCATTTCAAGATATTGATCTGGTGATGCAACTGGCATTTCGGCTCCTAAGGGCTATTTGATGCGATTTTTAGATATGTGTAATTATGCCGAAGCCGAGTTAGTGCGCTTCTGCTGGCTCATCGAGGGCTTTGGCACGATCGGGGGTTTCGTTGAGGAATGACTCTGGCAGGTTGTCGATGTTCTCAAGCCCGCTGGTTGACTGCTGAACCTTGGTTGCGCCCCATCGAACTGCGTTGCGCGCACCCGAAATGACATCAAATCCAACACCCAAAACTGACTCGCCCTCGGCAAGCGGATTGCTGGCCACCGCCTGAAGGAACCCGGCGAGAGTTGCGTCTCCGGCGCCAACGGTGTTCTTGACCTTTACTGGCGCAGTGCTCGTGCCGAAATAGCCATCTTTAGTGACCGCAATGATTCCATCTGAACCCATAGAGGCTAATACAGCCTCGATTCCGTGGTTGCAAAGCTCAGTTGCTGCGTCGATGACGTCGCCAACAGTGTTCAGTGTGCGGCCAACAGCTGAAGCTAGCTCTTCACAGTTTGGCTTGATGACTGCAGCGCGTCCAGAGCGCGACCAGAAGCTCAGCGGCTCACCGCTGGTGTCTAGAGCCACGCGCACGCCAAGGCGGTCCATGCGGTCAAAAAGATCAGTCAAATCAACGAACTTGCCGGTTGATTTATCAATCGGGTGGGCGCCGCCGATAACCAGCCATTTTGCATCGTTTTCGATAACGGTTTTTTCGGTTAGTTCAATAGTTTTGGCCCAGTCGTCGCCGCTAAGCGGGCGAGGCGGCTCTGTGATTCGAGTTGTGGTGCCGGCAAAGTCGATGATGGTTGTCGAAACGCGGGGAGTGCCCTCAACCCAAAGTGGGGTTAGAAATTCTGCTGATCCGGTGCGAACCAAAACTGATGGGTCTGAATTTCCGATTGGAATAATTCCAGGAGCCGAAATTCCTGCTAGGTGTAGTCCTCGTGAAACGTTGATTCCCTTGCCGGCAAGTTCTTCTCCGACGTTATCTGCGCGGTTAACGGCGCCTGACACTAAGTCAGATACAAAATATGTGCGGTCTAGGGTTGGCGCCGGGGTGAGGGTGACAATCGGCGAACCGTTGTTAAGTCCTGACATGCAGTGCTCCTTGATGCTTCTCAAAAAAATGCCCCAGAAACAGGTTTGAAAGAGGGGCTTTTGGATCAGCGAACTGCGTTGTTTGCCGTGCTTAGTCGAGTATAACCAAGCAAAAGCAACCAAATCGGCAGGCAGAAAGCAAGAAAACCCCTGAAAATCAGGGGTTTAGTGCAATTCGTGGCGGAGAGGGAGTCCGCCAAACTGCCTGTGCGCCATCGTGCGCCCCCGTTCGGCTGACCCTTCAAATACCCCTTATTTTCATGGCTACACGTTTGTAAGCTGTGCGGCCCCGTGT
>CALDKR010000177.1 GCA_937898095.1 uncultured Rhodoluna sp. | reverse complement strand
CCCGCCCAAACGTAACTATCGACATCGCAGTTCTAGCCATCAAGAGTGGAAACGCTGTGGTCTTGCGCGGGGGCAGTGCAGCTGAGCAAACCAACCGAGTGCTAGTTCAACTGCTTCGCGATGCCCTTGAATTGTCAGGCCTGAACCCAGATTCAGTTCAAACAGTTGATGAATTCGGCCGTGACGGTGGCCTAGAAATGATGCGAGCAGTTGGTTTCATTGATTTGTTGATTCCTCGCGGAGGCGCCGGATTGATTCAGCAGGTCGTGACCGAGGCAAAGGTGCCAGTGATTCAAACCGGTGACGGTGTCGTTCACATATTCATCGATGAGAGCGCGCGCCTTGACTGGGCGGTTGATATCGTTCACAACGCCAAGGTTCAGCGACCAAGTGTTTGCAACGCGGTTGAAACTCTATTGATTCACGAAAATGCCGTAGAGAGAATTCTTCCTGCTGTGCTTGATCGTCTTGCCGAGTCAGGGGTCACGGTTCATGGTGATGAGGTGACTCAGGCAAACTTCTTTGCTGCAGTTGCTGCGACCGAAGAAGACTGGATGGCTGAGTATCACGACCTCGACATCGCCGTGAAAGTTGTGGCAAACCTAGATGAGGCGCTTGAGCACATCGCGAAATATTCCACCAAGCACACCGAGTCGATCATCACTGAGAACGTAGAGAACGCTGAGAGATTCTTGAATGAAATTGACGCATCAACTGTGATGGTTAACGCGTCGACAAGATTTACAGACGGAGGCGAATTCGGTTTTGGGGCCGAAGTTGGAATCTCTACTCAGAAGCTTCACGCACGAGGTCCGATGGGGCTTCAAGAGCTAACCAGCACCAAATGGCTTGTTCGCGGTAGCGGTCAAATAAGAAATTAATGTTCCCTTCTAAGCTATTCTTAGAGCGTCTTTAGGAGAAAAATTGAACTCAGTAGTTGCACAGGCAGTTGAGCACGCAGGTGGCGTAGAGCTTCCTTTCCCATCAGTGTTCTTCGGTGTTATCGCCATGGGCGTATTCATCCTTTTGGGTCTCATCACATGGTCATATCGCGATGTTGCAAACCGCCACGACCACAAGGCGAGCAGCTCAAAGGCGCACCACTAAGCCAATACGGCCCAAAATATGCCAAAAAAACGCCTCGGGGTGATGGGTGGAACATTCGACCCAATTCACCACGGTCACCTGGTGGCTGCTAGCGAAGCGGCCGCCGCACTGGGGCTAGACGAGGTAATTTTCGTTCCAACTGGTCAGCCATGGCAAAAAAAGCAGTTCACAGCAGGCGAGCACCGCTATTTGATGACCGTGATCGCAACCGCATCCAACCCTAGATTCAAGGTCAGCCGAGTCGACATTGATCGCTCTGGCCCCACATACACAATTGACACTCTTCGCGAACTGCGCGAACAGTTTCCTGATGCCGAACTTTTCTTTATTTCAGGCGCCGATGCAATTGCTCAAATTTTGAGCTGGAAAGATGTCGGAGCAGTCTGGGACTACGCCCACTTCGTCGCGGTGAGTCGACCTGGCCACCAAATGGAGCTGCCTGAGGCACCGGCGGGGGCAATTTCGACCCTTGAGATTCCCGCATTGGCAATCTCATCTACCGACATCCGAAGCCGCGTTGATGATGGCAAGCCGGTCTGGTATCTAGTTCCTGACGGCGTAGTTCAATACATTGCAAAACATGAGCTCTATCGAGGTCAGAAGTGACGGTTGAATCTGGCGAGAACAACACCGGCCAAGATAAGCCAAAGTTTTTTCCACTGGTTCCGGTTGTGCTGAAAACCGAAACTCTGGCAGAGCAACAGACCCAGTCACAACCCTTCGCCGACTCGAATCTTGAGTCGTATTCGCACTCAGAAGCCGATCTTCAAATCGAGCCTGCGCCAGTTTTTGAAGTTTCACCAAAACTAATTGAACCGAATACGGCTTCAATTTATGTCGAGTCAGTTCCAGACGCTAACAACATGAGCCACGTTTTGGAGACGGGTGAAATTCTCACGACCGGCGCCATCGACATTTCAAAGATTCTTGCTGACACCGGCGAGATAACAGCTCTTGAGCCAAATGTCGACGACGAGAGTGACGCGAAAGATTCCCAGCAAACCAACTCATCTGCTTTTGCGCCCATGCGAGCAACCAGTGCATCAAATTTTGGCGCCGAGCTCTCAATCGTGCCACCCAAGCTCAATAGGGGCGAAGGTCAGTTGTATGTTGCGCTGACCGTATCAATTTCACTAGTGGCAATTGGTTCACTGGTGCTCGCTGGATACATGCTTAATTTTTTCAAGTAGACAAAAGGAACCTATGACCGCTACCGCTCAAGCCATTGAAATCGCAAGCATCGCAGCTGCAGCCGCAGCCGACAAGCTAGGTGAAAATCTAGTAGCGCTTGATGTTTCAGAGCCTATGCCGCTTACCGATATTTTCATGCTCGTTTCGGGCCGCAATGAGCGTCAGGTCGCCGCAATCGCCGATGAAATTGAAGAGAAATTGCTCGAATCGGGTGTCAAAGCTCTTCGCCGTGAGGGCAAGACCCTTGGTCGTTGGATTTTGCTTGATTTTGGCGACATAGTTTGCCACGTGATGCATGAAGAGGATCGCATGTATTACTCACTTGAGCGTCTCTGGAAAGACTGCCCTGTCGTGAAACTTGAAACAGCGGCATAGGGTTTTCATCAAGCTTTTTGCGTTGTAAGATATTTAGGTTGTTGAGCAACGTTTCGGGCCTATGGCGCAGCTGGTAGCGCACCTGCATGGCATGCAGGGGGTCAGGG
>CALDKR010000176.1 GCA_937898095.1 uncultured Rhodoluna sp. | reverse complement strand
TGCCGTGCGAGACGCTGTCGGCGAGGCTCGTGGGCTGGTTCCCCGCCAGCAGCTTGTCGGCAAAGACCGTGACCAAGGCCCCTGACGATGACCCACAGTTCTTGCGCGATCTGGCTCGTCGCCTAGCCGAAGAAGAGCAAGCCGAAAAAGACAATTCTTCGAGCAGTGCGACCGATGCTGACACCGAAAATAACGACGGCAAAAACAAAGACAAGCCCGAGGCAAATGACTAATCAGGCGCCCGCTCAGGTTTTTGCCTCCCACCTGCTAGCCACGCTCGCCAAGGCTGGCGTTCGTGAGTTTTATCTAGCCCCAGGCGCGCGTTCGCAGGCACTGGCAATAGCTGCTGGCCAATTAGCTGAAGCCGGCAAAATCAATCTTCACGTTCACCTTGATGAGCGCTCACTGGCGTTCAACGCGCTCGGTGCAGCCATGACCTCGGGCGAGCCATCAGTGATCATCACCACTTCAGGCACAGCGGTTGCAAACCTGCACCCTGCTGTTCTTGAGGCCAGCCACTCAGGCATTCCGTTGATTCTGCTCACCGCCGACCGCCCACACGAGCTTCGAGGTGTCGGGGCAAATCAAACCACAAACCAGGTGGGAATTTTTGCCGATGCGGTTCGCGAATGCATCGATGTTCCGGCACCGAATGGCGCCGAAGGCGACCGAACCGAAGCCATCGATTTGGCTGTGTCTGCGATTTCAACCGCACTCGGATTTGATGGTGTGCAGCCTGGTCCGGTGCAATTGAACCTGGCTTTTCGAGAGCCGCTTTCGAGCCTCGAGCCAAACGCAGCGAAGCTAAACCCGAGCTATCAATTGCCAGTGGAATTCTCGCCAAAGCCAGATTTCGCAGTTCTAGATTCTTCGATTCCGACTGTTGTGATCGCGGGCGCCAACGCCGGCGAGGCCGCCGTTGAGCTTGCCGAGAGCTTTGGTTGGCCACTTTTCGCCGAGCCTTCATCTGGCGCCAGGTTCGGCGCAAACGCAATCAGCAACTATCGCTATCAACTCGACAATCAAACTGAATTAGCTAAGCAAATCGGCCGAGTGATCGTTTTCGGAAAACCAACTTTGAGTCGCTCGGTGGTTGGCTTGCTGAAAAACCCAGAGGTCGAGGTTGTCATCATTCGAAGCAAGCAGATGGGCTTTTTTGACGTTGCTCGTCGTGCGGCATTCATCGTTGACGAGGTTTCAGTCACTGATGAGGTCGACTTTGAATGGCTCGCCAAATGGCGGCAAGCCGACGTGGCTGATTTGGTTCGCGGCCAATCACACGATGCCATAACCAGGCCCGAGCTAGTGCGCCAGGTTTGGGCCGCAACCGAAGAAATAGATCGCTTGGTGCTCGGCGCTAGTCGCATGATTCGCGAGGCAGATCAGCACGCGCCTGCAAAGCCGATTGCCGTTTTTGCCAACCGCGGACTTGCCGGAATCGATGGCACTGTTGCCACAGCAACCGGCATTGCCTCGATAGCGAGACGCGATAACTTTGGCGGCAAGACTCGAGTTTTGCTTGGTGACCTCACTCTGTTGCACGACGCCGGCTCGTTAAGTTTCAATCAAACCAGCGCAGTTGAAACCAAGCTAGACATTCAGTTGATTGTGGCCAACGATTTCGGCGGCAGCATTTTCACAGGCCTCGAAATGGCAAAAACCTTGGATGAAAAATCATTCGACCAGCTGTTTCGCACCCCGCAGAGTGTTGACCTGTGGCACCTAGCGGCTGCATACGGTTGGCAATATCAGCTGGTTGAAACTGTCGGCGACCTTGAGAC
Organism: uncultured Rhodoluna sp.; assembly: GCA_937898095.1. Classification (GTDB taxonomy): domain Bacteria; phylum Actinomycetota; class Actinomycetes; order Actinomycetales; family Microbacteriaceae; genus Rhodoluna. The sequence continues at coordinate 1,210 of CALDKR010000176.1, read as the reverse complement.
AGCATTGGTCGCCGAGGGTCGCGTGCTTATCGAAGTGCGACTCGCACCGGCGAAAGCTTAAGTTTGGTTTCGGCCAATTCGGCCTCGGGGTCTGATTCGCCCACAATTCCGCATCCGGCATATGCCCTGATTTCAACCGCACCATCATGGAGCTTTTTTAGCTGCCCACCGCGCAGCGCAATTGCCCACTCGCCGTCGCCATCGGCGCCGATCCAACCCACGGGGCCGGCATAACGGCCGCGATCAAAGCCTTCAATTTCTTCAAGCACTAACTGCGCAACATCGGTCGGCGTGCCAGCCACAGCTGCAGTGGGGTGCAGTGCGGCAGCAAGATCTAAAGCGTTCGAGCTTGACTTGAGCACGCCGTGAACGTCACTGGCAAGGTGCCAAACATTTGGCAGAGCCAAACTGAATGGCGTTGGGTCGGCATCAATTTGTGAGCAAAAAGGCGACAGCGAATTGACTAGAGAATCAACGGCATAGGAGTGTTCTTCAAGATTTTTAGCCGAAGCCGCAAGCGCCGCAGCGATTGCTCGGTCAACGCCTGGGTCGGTTCCGCGGCCCGCGGTGCCGGCCAACACTCGAGCCGAAACTTGACCATGGGCAACGCGAACCAATAGTTCTGGCGATGCTCCAAAAGTGCCGTCAACGCTATAAACCCAGCAGCCTTCGAAACGATGGGCCAACTTTTGAAGCACCGATCTGATGTCAAAATCAGCACCTGCTCGGCCAACCTGGTCGCGCGCGTGCTCGGGGCGGTGTTTGGTCGGCAGGCGGTCAGCAACGCCGAGTACGCCGGCATCGGGCTGTACTTTGTCGACCAGCTGGCCTACCGCTCAGACGCCCTGATGCAGCTGGCCCTGAACGCCAGGATCGGTGCCAACGCCAGCCATGCACAGGTGGTGGATCTGCTCTACACCAATGTGGTCGGGCAAGCGCCCACCGCACAAGCGCGCGCCGAGTATGTGGACATGCTCGACAGCGGCAGCATCAGCGTGGCTTCGCTGGGCATGTTGGCGGCCAACACCGGCTTGAATGCGAACAACATCAACCTGGTGGGACTGGCGCGCACCGGTTTGGACTATCTGCCCTACCCGAGCTGAATGTGGCCCCTCACGCCTGCTTGAGCGTTGGCTTCAGCGGGGGGCATGCCGAGGCAGCCACAGCGTGAAATGCAGACCTTGCGCATCACGGTCGTAGCGCAGCGTTC
>CALDKR010000175.1 GCA_937898095.1 uncultured Rhodoluna sp. | reverse complement strand
TTGTCAAATACACTTCTGTCGCAACCATTTCAGGCGTGACAATAGACGCGGTAGTTGAGGTTGTGGAATTCTCTGGAATTACGCAACTCGGTAGCTTTGACGTGACTAGTTCGGGTTTTGATCAAAATAACTCGGCACAAAATTTATTCCAGTTGTCGTTTCCTGGTAGCCCACCTGCAGGTGGAGTGAAGTTTCGCTTCAGTTTTTACGAAACGGGAACTTATACCGGTCCAGGTTCTGGCACTGCAGTCACACTAAGCAACGTGCGGATTAGCGTCTATGACGTTGACGCTGCGCAATACGTTGAATTCAGTAGTTTTCAAAAATCTAAGCTAGCCGTAACTACTAACTCGAATTATCTAGGAACTTCTGTTGTTAGCGGATCAACTCCGCTTCGCACGAGGTTCGCGTGGAAATCTTCCGCAAATTATTCGGCAAACAATGGCACAGGGTCTTCTTATGATCTAGGCCGTGTTGAAGTTTTCTACTCATCTCTATCGACACTCGAAACATTCATTGGTGACGCAGACGGCGGCGGTGCCGTTTATGGAATGGAGTGGGGAATTGGACCTGCTTGGCCAGACGGCACTACCGATGCGGCATTCGTCGATAATGCAAACAACACCCCACCAAGTTCCACCGACACGACTCTTTACACACCAGTAAACGACTCAATAACTTTGTCGGTTCGCGACTTCGGAAACTACTCTGACCCACAGGGCGACGCGCTTTCTTCGGTTACCATTACTGCATTGCCATCGGTCGGAACACTGCAGAAATATAACGGCACTGCTTGGGTTGCTGTCAGTGCAAACGACTCAATCACCAAAGCAGACATAGAAGCCGGAAATCTTCGATACACGCGCAGCTCAACCGACACGGCGAACAGCAGCCTGCAATTCAAAGTCAATGACGGACTTGCCAACTCGGCAACTGCAAACACGCTGACTCTGAATGCGGCGACAAACAATCAAACTTTGACCTTCCCACAACCGGCGTCAAAACAGGTTACTGACCCTGCATTTGATGCCCAGGCCTCATCGACAAGCGGATTGCAGGTGCAGCTGCAGTCAAATTCACCAAGTGTTTGCACGGTTGACAACACTGTCAACCCGTCGACAATCACTCCAGTCGGGGCGGGCCTGTGTTCGGTGACCGCTACGGAGCCAGGTTCAAGTTCATATGCCACTGCTGCAACAATCACTCGCACATTCAACATCACCGGCACGAACTACTTGGCCAACTTTAACAAGTGGGATCCCGCCGCTACGGGCACAAACCCTTCATCAATAAATGGCGTTCACATCACCATGCCCGGTCAGGGGTCGATGGTTCTAACCGGCAAGACCCTAAGCGGTTGGACAACCGACAGCGTTCGCTCGAGTGCATACATCACTCACGCAGTTGGTAGTTCAGTTCAGATTTCTGCAAACACCACTTTCTATGCAATTTGGACCACTTCTTCGTCGCCAACCCCTCAGGCAATCACATTCACTCAACCGGCAGATGTGACAACAGCTACATCAACGGTCACACTTGCGCCGACCGCCGATTCAAACTTGACGGTTGTGCTCACCTCTAGCACTCCATCGGTGTGCACGGTCTCAGGTTTTGTCGTCACGATCCTGAGCGCAGGCACCTGCACCCTGGCTGCAAACCAGCCAGGCAACTCTACATATTCAGCTGCAACTCAGGTGACTCGCTCGTTCCAGGTGACCGCAGCTCAGAACAACAACAGCAATAACGGCGGTGGCGGCTCATCAACCCCAACCCCTACTGTCACTCCAACTCCAACACCAACCCCGACACCGACACCGGTGACCAGCAGCGCGCCGGTTGCTGAGTCGACCAAGGCCAAGACTCCGGTCAACCTAACTCTGCCTGAGGTGCCTCAGGGCGGAACAGCATGTTTGCTTCAAGAGAATCAAACCGATTGTTCAACCGGAAAGGTTGTGATTGCCGGTGAAGGAATCTGGACCGTCACTGCGAACAACGTTGTGAAATTCACGCCAGAGCCAGGTTTCTATGGAGTTGCCAAAGCAACCTTCAAGGTGGCGTCACTTGGTTCAATCACACTTTTCCCACTGTCGGTAAAGGTAGTCAAGCGCCCACCAGTGACAGTCACTATCGGAAACTTCATCGATGGCTCACCGGTAATCACAGCTGAGATCGGCAAGCGTATCGCCTCGTTCATAAAGAAGTATTCGGACTATCGCACGATTGAATGCATCGGCTTCACCGAGGGGCCAACCGTATTGAGCACCGATAAGGCGCTCTCGAAGGCTCGCGCAACTAACGCGTGTGGCTATGTTCGCAAGACCTTGAAAAAGACATTTGTGCAGCTGCCGCTAAAGGCAAAGCAAGACACAATTGAGAACAACCAGCGTCGCAGAATCACAATCACGCTGCGCGACTAAGTCTGAATAGCGGCTATCAACCGCAAACGATAAGGGGTCTGGCAATGCGCCGGGCCCCTTATTTATTTGCCGTTCACCTGACCTTCAACAAAGGCAAACTCTAATTCAACCTTGATTTCATAATCTGAACTCATGAGTGAAAAGCTAAGGGTCGCCATTGTCACCGAGAGCTTTTTGCCTTCGGTTAACGGTGTGACGAACTCGATTTTGCGAATTCTCGACACCTTCAAACAGCAGGGCCACGAGGCGCTAATCATTGCGCCCACCAAGCCAACCGTGGCAGCGAAAAGCACCAACGGCAATAGCACAAGCACCAACGATGCCAACGATTCATCAATCGAAATCACCCACACTCACTATCTCGGCTTCGAGGTAATCAAGACCGCGAGCCTGCCCGTTATGCAGTTTCCGATGGCGATTCCGGGCCTTTGGCTTCAGCAGGCACTCGAAGAATTCAACCCCGATGTCATTCACGTTGCAGCCCCATTCATGCTCGGTGGCCAGGCAATTGCGGCGGCAAATCGACTCGGAATTCCAACCGTGGCGATCTATCAGACCGACCTCAGTGGATACATGGACCGCTATAACCTGAGCTTCGCTCGCCCAATTCTCGACAAGCTAGTGCAGACCATTCACACCCCGGCGACCATGAACCTGGCACCAACCCCAGAGGGCGCAAAATATCTCAGCGACCTCGGCGTGCCAAAGGTTGCAGTTTGGGGTCGCGGTGTCGACCTTGACCTATATCACCCGAATCGCAAATTCGATGACCAGGTCAAAAACCTTAAAGCGCAGTATGCCCCTAACGGCGAAACTGTGATCGGCTATGTTGGTCGAATTGCCGCCGAAAAACAGGTGCACCGCTTTGCCGAGCTGTTCGATATTCCGAACACGCGATTCGTCATCGTTGGCGATGGCCCAGAGCGCGCGCGCCTAGAGCAAGAATTCGCCTGCAAGCCCGTGACCTTTGCTGGCAAGCTGAGCGGCATTGACCTTGCAAACGCCTATGCAGCATTCGATGCGTTTGTGCACTTTGGCACCGAAGAAACATTCGGTCAAACAATTCAAGAGGCCCAGGCCAGCGGCCTGCCGGTGGTTGCGCCGGCATCTGGCGGCCCAAAATTCTTGATCAATTCTGGCGAAACCGGTTTTCTAGCTCACCCGACCGAAGAGTTTGGTTTTAACCAGGTTGTGACCGAATTGGCTAAAAACCCAGAGCTTCGCGCTCGCATCGGTGAAAACGCCCGCCGTGCGGTGCTGCGCAACTCATGGGAGGCAAACAATGCTCGCCTGATCGAGCACTATCGTTTAGCCATGGCAGAAAACCAAAAGCTGAACCCAGCAGCACCAAAGGCTTCAAGTCTTGAATTGGCTTGACGCCCAATCAGTTATCGATAATTTTGGCGGCTATGCGGTCGCCGCTGTCGCGCTGATTATCTTTTTTGAAACCGCATTCATCTTCACTTCATTTTTGCCTGGCGACAGCCTGCTTTTCATAATCGGCATCACACTCTCAACGGCTTCGGCGGCAGCGAATCACCCACCTTTTGCTCTCGCGGTTCTGCTCATTTTGGCGGCGGCCATAGGCGGCAGTCAGGTCGGTTTTGAAATTGGCCTAAAGATCGGCCCACCGCTTTTCGAGCGACGCAGCAACTGGATCTTCAATCCGAAAGTGATCAAGCGAAGCCACGAATTCTTTGAGCGCTATGGCGCCCGCGCTGTGATTTTGGCCAGGTTTGTTCCGATTATCCGTGCGCTAGTGCCCATGCTGGCAGGCATTTCATATCTCGAGCGACCAAAGTTTTTTCGATTCAACATCATTGGTGCTGCTGCCTGGGTCGGTGTTTTTATGGTCGGTGGATATTTGCTCGGTCAGATTCCGGCAGTCAAACACAACCTTGAGCTGGCGGTGCTAATTGTGATTGTGGTCAGTTCACTGCCGTTCCCGATCGAGGTGCTGCGCAACTGGTTCAAGCAGCGAGCGTCAGTTCGCCGTCAAACGCGCTAGGCGCATAAGGCACTAACTGCAGGTGCTTTGGCTGCATGCCATCGCCCGACGAGGTTCCGCGAATGCGGCGCTCAAAGAACGGCAAAACCCAAACCCAAAACCAGCGCACGGTGTCGAAGAACCCTCGTGGTGGCGGGGTCATCTCAAAGTGGGCCGCCTCGCGCATGCGGTGCGAAACACCAAGCAGTGCAGCTGCCGCATTGGCCACCTTGATGTGCCCGTGGCCCGAAAAATGAACCATGTCTTCGGCCCAGAAACACAAATCTTTGAATGACTCAATGCCGTGCACATCAATCACACGGATGCCCAGATCAGCCGCCACGCGCTCGATCATCGCTGACATGCGAGTGGCCTTCGGGGCGACCTTTGCAAAAACTTTGAGATGGATCGGGTTGATGGTGTTTGCCACCACGACATCACAGCCGGCTGCGAGCAGCAGCTCTAGGCCCTCGCGAAAAATGCGCTCAAGCTCAGGCAGGTTGCGCTCGCGGGTCATAAAGTCATTTGAGCCAGCCATGATGGTCACCAAATCAGGCTGCAGGCGAAGCGCCGCGTGAAGCTGCTCGGTCATAATCTTGCGAAGCTTGGTGCCGCGAAGCGCCAGGTTTGCATAGTGAAATTCAACGCCACGTGCGGCCGACTCAAGGCTCAACATCGCGGCTAGGCGGTCGGTCCAGC
>CALDKR010000174.1 GCA_937898095.1 uncultured Rhodoluna sp. | reverse complement strand
CCGGCGACCAGCGAAGCAATGCCGGCGATCATGATTGCGGCGGTATTGGTTGGGTTTGCGCCGGCCACACCCATGACCATTCCGGCAGTAGATGCGATGCCATCGTTAGCACCAAGCACGCCCGCGCGCAGCCAGTTGAGCTTTGAAGACATAGCTGCCTTCTGAAACTCATCAGAGGCCATGATGGCTTCGTCAGAGATTCGCTGCGCCTCAAGGCGTGACTTTTTGCTCATTGGGCTATGAAACCAGACAACTTTGCCTCAATGCCAGCAAGGCTCACCTAAACACGCCGATTAGAATTGGGCAAATCGAGAGGATTCAAGTGCAGGTCACCGTAAACGGGCAAAGTGTCGAGGTTGAAACCGGTTCTGACGGTTTCAAACTGTTCACCGACAAGACCATCGTTGCGATGCGAGTCAATGGCGAACTTCGCGATCTAGCTCACAAACTTGCCGATGGCGACAAAGTTGAAGCCATCGAGATTTCATCACCAGACGGACTGAACATCCTGCGCCACTCTGCCGCGCACGTGCTAGCCCAAGCAGTTCAAAACATCAACCCAGAAGCAAAACTAGGAATCGGCCCTCCGATCAAGGATGGTTTTTACTACGACTTCGATGTAGTTGACGCTTTCACCCCGGAGGATTTGAAGTCGCTTGAAAAGGCGATGCAGAAAATCATTCAGTCGGGTCAGCGATTTGTTCGACGCGTGACCAACGATGCTGATGCACGAATTGAATTGGCAAACGAGCCATACAAACTCGAGCTGATTGGCCTGAAGGGTGCAGACCTTGGTGAGGGCGCAGCCGAGGTTGGCGCGGGCGAGTTGACCATCTATGACAACATCGACCCTCAAACTGGCGAAACCGTATGGAAGGACCTGTGCCGCGGCCCGCACTTGCCGAACACTCGAATGATTGGCAACGGTTTCGCGCTAACCAGAAGTGCAGCAGCCTATTGGCGTGGAAACGAGAACAACAAACAGCTTCAGCGCGTTTATGGAACCGCATGGCCGAGTAAAGACGAATTGCGAGCCCACCAGGAGCGCCTTGAAGAGGCTGCCAAACGCGATCACCGCAAGCTCGGTCAAGAGCTCGATCTGTTTTCATTCCCAGACGAAATTGGTTCCGGCCTAGCTGTTTTTCATCCAAAGGGCGGCATCATGCGTCGCGTAATGGAGGACTACAGCCGCAAGCGCCACGAAGAGTCCGGCTATGAATTCGTCTATTCACCGCACATTACAAAGTCGAACCTGTTTGAAATCAGCGGACATCTCGGTTGGTATGCCGATGGAATGTTCCCGCCGATGAAAATGGATGAAGAGGTTGACGAAAACGGCGTCGTTCGCAAACAGGGCCAGGATTACTACCTGAAGCCAATGAACTGCCCATTCCACATTCTTATCTTCAAGTCACAGGCTCGTTCATACCGCGATTTGCCTTTGAGAATGTTCGAATTCGGAAGCGTTTATCGCTATGAGAAGTCTGGCGTTTTGCACGGCTTGACCCGCGTTCGCGGCATGACTCAAGATGATGCCCACCTTTTTGTCACACCAGACAACATGGAGCAAGAACTAACCGACGTCATTAATTTCGTGTTGGGCTTGCTTCGCGACTATGGCCTCGACGACTTCTATCTAGAGCTTTCGACTCGCGAAGAGGGCAACCCGAAGTTTGTCGGTTCGCCAGAAATCTGGGCTAAAGCAACAGCGACATTAGAGCGCGTAGCTGCTGCCACTGGTCTTGAGTTGGTCCCCGATCCGGGCGGTGCTGCGTTTTATGGCCCCAAGATTTCGGTTCAGGCTCGCGACGCAATCGGGCGAACTTGGCAGATGTCTACAGTGCAGCTCGACTTCAACCTGCCTGAGCGATTCGACCTCGAGTTCACAGCAGCCGATGGCACAAAGCAGCGCCCAGTGATGATTCACCGAGCCCTATTTGGTTCCATCGAGCGATTCTTCGGAGTCCTCACCGAACACTATGCTGGCCATTTTCCTCCTTGGCTTGCACCGGTTCAGGTTGTTGGAATTCCGGTTGCTGATGAATTTTCGGGCTACCTTCACGAAATTGCCACCAAACTACGCTCACACGGTGTTCGAGTTACCATCGACGACTCTGATGACCGCATGCAAAAGAAGATTCGCAAGCACACCATGGATAAAGTTCCGTTCCAGCTAATCGCTGGCGGCGAGGACCGCGACGCTGGTGCTGTGAGCTTTAGATTCAGAAGCGGCGAGCAAGAGAATGGCGTTCCCGTTGACCAGGCAGTTGAGCGCATTCTCGAGGCAATTCGCACAAAGACTCAGGTATAAAAGTTGAGTAATCCGGAGGTTGTAGGTTCAGCAGAGCTGCCAGGCGTTCCTAACGCGTTTCAGCACCTGTGGACTCCGCACCGCCTGGTTTACATTCAGCACGGCCAACAGCCCAGCGACGATGATTGCCCGTTCTGCCTCGCACCGAGCAAGAGCGACGAAGAAACCCTGATTGTTTACCGTGGCAAAACCGCATTCGCGCTTTTGAACTTGTTTCCATACAACTCAGGGCACCTGCTTGTGTGTCCCTATCGTCACGTTGCTAGCTATGACGATGCAACTGCTGAAGAGGTGGCTGAAATCGGGGCAATCACTCAGGTTGCAATGAAGGTGCTTAGGCAGGTTTCTAAGGCACAGGGTTTCAATCTAGGAATGAATCAGGGTCAACTTGCTGGGGCAGGCATAGCCAGCCACCTTCACCAGCACATTGTGCCGCGCTGGCTGCACGATTCAAACTTTTTTCCGATCATTGCTGAAACAAAAGCTCTGCCGAAATTGTTAGGTGAGGTGCGTGCTGAAATTGCCGCAGCCTGGCCCGAAGACTCATCAAAATAACCGCAATCAGACAACACTTAGGATTAACCAATGAGCAATTCACAAAAATCTGTCGGCACTCCACTTGTCAAGCGCGGCTTGGCTGAAATGATGAAGGGCGGCGTCATCATGGATGTCGTCACACCGGAACAGGCGAAAATCGCAGAGGATGCCGGCGCCGTTGCAGTGATGGCGCTCGAGCGAGTTCCAGCAGACATTCGCGCTCAGGGCGGCGTTTCTCGAATGAGCGACCCAGACATGATCGACGGAATCATCAACGCCGTTTCGATTCCAGTGATGGCTAAGGCTCGCATCGGCCACTTTGTTGAAGCGCAAATTCTGCAGGCTCTGAAGGTTGACTACATTGATGAGTCAGAGGTGCTTAGCCCGGCTGACTACGTCAACCACATCGACAAGTGGAACTTCGATGTTCCATTTGTGTGTGGTGCCACCAACCTTGGTGAAGCACTTCGCCGAATCACCGAAGGTGCCGCAATGATCCGCTCAAAGGGCGAGGCCGGAACCGGCGATGTTTCAGAAGCAATGAAGCACATTCGAACTATCAACGGAGAGATTCGTGCACTGGCAGCCAAGTCTGAAGACGAGCTGTATGTAGCTGCCAAAGAACTGCAGGCTCCATACGAGTTGGTTCACGAAGTTGCCCGCACTGGCAAATTGCCGGTCGTGATGTTTGTCGCTGGTGGTGTCGCAACACCGGCAGATGCAGCGTTGATGATGCAGCTTGGTGCTGACGGTGTTTTTGTTGGTTCAGGAATCTTCAAGTCTGGAAACCCAGCTGCTCGCGCTGCCGCCATCGTGAAAGCAACGACTTTCTATAACGACGCCGATGTCTTGGCGAACGTCTCTCGCGGTCTAGGTGAAGCAATGGTTGGCATCAACGTCAGCGACTTGCCTGCGCCACACCGATTGGCTGAGCGCGGCTGGTAATTTGACGCCGTTAGTCGGAGTTTTAGCCCTTCAGGGTGATTTCAGAGAGCATCAGCAAACATTAGCGGCTATCGATGTTGAGTCGATTCAAGTCAGAACTGTTTCTGAACTGCAGCGCTGCGACGGACTAATTATTCCCGGCGGAGAATCGACTGTTGTTCAAAAACTAGCGGTCGCCTTCGATCTGTTTGAGCCACTATCGTCAGCGATATCTGCTGGCCTGCCGACCTTTGGAACCTGTGCCGGTTTGATCATGCTGGCTGACGAAATCATCGACGGCATTGAGGGTCAAAAAGGTTTTGGCGGTCTCGACATTGCAGTCCGCAGAAACGCTTTTGGCAATCAACTCGATTCGTTCGAAGAAGACCTTAGCTTCAAAGGAATCGACTCGCCGGTGCACGCGGCATTCATTCGCGCGCCAATCGTTGAGCGCGTTGGCGATGGGGTAGAGGTGCTCTCGCAGCTGCCCGATGGCCGCATTGTTGCCGTGCGTCAAAAGAACTTATTGGGCATTTCTTTTCACCCTGAAGTCACTGGCGAAAACCGAGTTCACCGTCTTTTTGTTGAGTCGATTCTGTAAACTCGTCAAGTTATAACTAACCACAGGAGTTCTGATGTCTGGCCATTCCAAATGGGCAACCACGAAGCACAAAAAAGCTGCCATTGATGGCAAGCGCGCAAAATTATTTGCAAAGCTAATCAAAAACATCGAGGTCGCCGCGCGACTCGGTGGGCCTGACATCGATGGCAACCCAACGCTCTATGACGCAATTCAAAAAGGCCGCAAGTCTTCTTTGCCGAGCGACAACATCGATCGTGCCGTCAAGCGTGGTGCCGGCATTGGTCAAGACGCCGTTGATTATCAAAACATCATGTATGAGGTCTATGGACCAAGTGGTGTCGCCTTGTTGGTCGAGTGTTTGACTGACAACAAGAACCGTGCCGCAGCAGAGGTTCGCCTAGCGGTGACTAAAAATGGCGGCACCATGGCCGACATCGGAAGCGTGTCATACATGTTTAGCCGAAAAGGTGTGATTTTGGTTTCAGCAGAGGCTGGAGTAACGGAGGACTCAATTCTTGAGGCCGTTCTGGAGGTTGGCGTCGAAGACATCGAAAACCGCGGTGACCAATTCATCATCACCACCGACCCAAGCGACATGGTTGCAGTTCGAACCGCGCTTCAGGCAGCCGGCATTGACTACGAGTCTGCTGATTCTGAGTTCGTTTCTTCAATGCCCGTTCAGACCGATGTCGACACAGCGCGCACAGTTCTCAAGCTGATTGATGCTCTTGAAGACAGTGATGAT
>CALDKR010000173.1 GCA_937898095.1 uncultured Rhodoluna sp. | reverse complement strand
CCGCAAGACCACGGTGCGCGAACTCAACAAGAGCCTGCAGCGCCACGGCTTTTCTTCCGGCGAAATCCACGGCGACATGGATCAATCCGCCCGCATTGCCGAACTGGAACAAGCCCTTTCAGGCCGCACTGTTTCGTGTGCTGCGTGTGCACGAGTTTTTTCCCGATGCCAAAATTCGCATCGATGCAAATGGCGGTTACTCGGTGCAGAACGCAATCGAAATTGCCAAGGAAATTGCAATTGCGAATATTGATCTCGAGTATTTCGAGCAGCCGGTAAAAACTATTGCCGAGTTGGCCGAAGTAAGACTCAAGCTTTCTCGAATTGGAATCAAAATTGCAGCGGATGAATCGGTGCGAAAAGTTTCCGATCCGCTCGCAGTTGCCCAAGCACAGGCAGCAGATGTACTTGTACTCAAGGCACAACCGCTTGGCGGAATATCAAATGCTTTGAACATCGCAAACGAAGCGGCACTACCGGTAACAATTTCGAGTGCACTGGAAACCTCAATCGGAATTTCGATGGGATTGCATCTTGCGGCTGCCTTGGAAGTGCCAAGCTTTGATGCCGGACTAGGAACAGTTGCAATGTTCGAAGATGATGTTTGTGATGAACCGCTCTTGCCGGTAGATGGACGCATCAAAGTTCAACGAGTGGTGCCTAACGAAAAGAAACTTGCAGCGCTAACTGCCGACGATGATCGCATCGACTGGTGGAAGCAGCGACTCGAACGTTGCTACCAACTACTCTGATTTATTTCAGTCCGCTGTAAACGTGAAGACCCTTGAAGAAGAGATTCACGATAGTGAAGTTAAACAAAATCGCGGCGAAACCAATTAGTGCCAGCCAGGCTGAGCGGCGACCACTCCAACCGCGGGTGGCATTGGCGTGTAGGTAGCCTGCGTAGATGGTCCAGATGATGAAGGTCCAGACCTCCTTGGTGTCCCAACCCCAGTAGCGGTGCCAAGCGCGCTCGGCCCAGATGGCACCGGCAATGAGGGTGAAGGTCCAGAGAATAAAACCGATGATGTTGAAGCGATAGCCAAGTTTTTCGAGTTTGGCCGCCTTTGGGAACATCGCCAAAATGCGGTTGATGCGTTTGACCAATTTGCCTTTTTTGCTCGCAAACCACTCTGAAGTCTTGAGCAAATATGCAACCGAAAGTGCCGCTGCGATGTTGAAGAACGCGGTGGCTAATACGGCAACGATCACGTGGATCACTAGCCAATAGTTCTGAAGTGCAGGTGGCAAGGTCTTCACGCCCACATAAAACGCGGTGGTGGCGGTGCCTAGAACCAGCAGGGTGAAGCCAGACACAAAGGTCGCAACCAAGCGAATGTCTTTGATGAACATCGCAATCAAGAAGATCGCGCTCACGATAAACGCACCGGTGATTGAAAATTCATACATGTTTGACCAAGGCACACGGCTGGCTGAAATGCCGCGCAAAACAACACCGACGCCGTGAACTGCGACGGCTGGAATCATGGCATAAATGCCGAACTTCTCAAGTTTTAATGCTGCCTTGCGAACCTTCTTTTTGTCACTGGCAAGCTGCGAAAGGTGAGTCGCAAATGCCAAAAAGGCAACGGTATAAAGCGCCATCGAGGCATAGATGAAAATCAGTGAAATCTGGGCTAGGCCTGGATTCAAAACTTGATTCACTTTTTGTCCTTCTTTTTGAGGGTTTTGCCGATGTCAGAGATTACTTTTTCGAGCGTTGGGTCATCGCCGCGGGCTAGTGCCGCGACTTCGAATCCGGTTTCAGTTTTGCGAACCCAAACTCTGCGCCTAGGAACCAAAAGTGAAAGTGTCACGCCGGCAAGCGCCAGCAGAGCGAAAACTAAAACCCAGCCTGCGCCAGGGTTGTAGTCAACGTCAAGTGAGGCATACCTTTTGATTCCTTCGAAGGTGATAGTGCCCATGTTGTTTGGCAGGTCTTTGGTCATGCCAACTTCGAGCTGGATTCCCTTGACGCCCGATTTTCCGCCGGCGACCTGCTTTAGGCCATGAGTGTTGAGTGCGAAAACGTTTTTAGGGTCGCCGCCATCAAGACCTAGGTCGCCAACATAAACGTTCATGGTCAACAAGGGCAGTGCGGCCTGCGGAAACAGCGAGGTGAGTGCGCCGGTCGAAAGTTCGCCAACCGTCGGATAAAAGAACGAGACGATTCCGAACTGATCTGGTTTTGCATCGGGCACTTTGATAACGCCGAGCGAGGTGTAGTTTGCGTCTTGAGGCAAGAACGGGGTTGGGCCTGAAAATGAAACTTTGCCGTCGGCGTCGCGAATTGTGATGATTGGGGCATAGCCATTGCCGGTTAGATAAATTTTGGCGCCAGGCAATTCAAGTGGCTCATTTACGCGAATCAGCGCCTTTTTGGGCTTGCCGTCAACGCCAACCTTGGCGGTGACATAAGCACGAAAATCAGTTGGCGAGCCCTTGCTGGCAGCATTGTTTTTGTCGTAATAAAAGTCGGCTTCAAAGCGGTCAAGGGTCACAGTCATCGGCACCAGCTGCTCTGACTTGAAGAAGGTTCCTGGCGATAGCGAATCGAAACCTGACAGGTTGTTGACGAATGTCTCGCCTTCTACCAACACACGTTGACCGCTAAAGCTCTGGCCACCGCCAATGCCGACGGCAAGCAAAACACCGATTAGCGAGAAGTGAAAAATCAAGTTTCCGGTCTCGCGCAAATAGCCACGCTCGGCGCTAACCGACTCAGGCTGGCCATCAACTCCGTTTTGAATCGCGACTCGATATCGCTTTTTCTTCAGCAGCAGTGCCGCCTGTTCAATCAGCTCAGAGCGTTTCGACTTGAATTCAGCAAACGCCGGCATGCGACTTAGATTCGAGGGGGTGCGCACCGGGGCGCTGCGCAGAGCATCAAAGTGCACTCGGGTGCGAGGCAGCACGCAGCCGATGAGCGATATGAAAAGCAGAATGTAGATTGCCGAGAACCAAGCTGAGGTGTATACATCGAAAAGCTGAAAGGCATCGAGAATCGGAGCAAGGGTTGGGTTTTCGTCAAAGAATTTTTTGACACCATTTGGGTCGGCTGAACGCTGTGAAACCAGTGAGCCCGGAATAGCCGCGGCAGCCAGCATCAGCAGCAAAATTAGGGCGGTGCTCATAGATGTGAGCTGGCGCCAAATCCAGCGCAGCCACTCGATCGGGCTTAGTTTTGGCGAGCGCACGTTTGAATTGTCAACTGATTTGGTTGCTGATTTGGCAGCTAACTTGCCTGCTGCAACGCCATTTGTTTTGGCGGCATTTGCAGTTTTGGTTCGATTAGATCGCAAGTTGATAGCCTCCAATTAATCCAACCTGCAACCAGACCACAAAGCTGTTCCAGATTCCGGTGACCAAAAGCACACCGAGCACAATCAACATAACTCCACCAGCGATGTTGAATGCGCGCAGGTGCCGCTTGATAAACCCGACGCTTTTTGTCGCCCAGCCAAATCCGGCTGCGATTGCAACAAAAGGCACACCTATGCCGAGGGCATATGCGAAGGCCAAAATCGCACCTTTGGTCGGCGAACCGGCATCGCTAGCCAGGGTCAAAACAGCTGCCAAAGTTGGTCCGATGCAAGGGGTCCAGCCGAGACCAAACGCGATGCCAAGCAGTGGTGCGCCCCACAGCCCAAGGCCGCGTGCGACCTGAATTTTGAATGTGCGTTGCATAAATGAGAACTGCCCGACCAGCACGAGTCCCATAAAAATCACCAGTATGCCCAGCACCCGCTGAACCCAGCCGAGGCCGTTAGCCAAAACCACAGCACCCAGGCCACCGAACAGGGCCCCGAATGAAACAAACACGATCGAGAAGCCGAGCACAAAAAGACCTGAACCGACTAGCAGTCGTGAGCGACTGGAGCTGTTGCCAGCGATAAAACCGAGGTATCCGGGCAGAAGCGGAAGCACGCAAGGACTAATGAACGAAACAATTCCGGCGAGCAGCGCCATCGGAATTGCTGCAATCAGTGATCCGCTGAGAATCACCTCACCCGGGTTCAGTGCAGCCTGAATCAAAAGCACTACTCACCCACCGCAGTTTTGATCAGCGTTTCGAGAATGCCTTTGTCGATGCGG
>CALDKR010000172.1 GCA_937898095.1 uncultured Rhodoluna sp. | reverse complement strand
GCTTCCATCAGGCTCGTGATCGTGAAGTAGCCGTCGCGCTTGGCGAACTTGGCCAAGTCGCTCGCGCTCACTTCGGACAGCGACGCCGACAAGCGGCTGCCGACGTTCTTCGGCGACACGCGCAAGCCGTTCGTATCGAACGTGCCGGTGAGCGTGATGTCGGTTTCAAGCAACTTGCCCTGCGTCTCGCCGTCGTCTCGTTTGCCGAGCGTGAGAATGCCTTTGAGGCGTCGGCAGCAGAGCAGTTGAAACGCACGCAGCACGGCGGCTTCGTGATCTTCGCCGAGGTCTTCGTGGGTGACGGTGATACCCACGGCGCCGATCTCGTCGCCGATGTTCACGCCGGCGAAATGAAGGTTCGCTCGAACGACACCGATTATCGTTTTCGCGCACACTCGGCGTTTAGTCACCTAACTGGCTGGGGTTCGGCTGCGGTGCCAGATTCGATTTTGGTCATCGATGCACGCTCGCCTAAAACGCAAACCCGGCTATATTTTCGTGAGAGCGCTGGCCGCGACAGCGATGAATTTTTTGCCAACCCTGCAATCGGAGAATTTTGGGTCGGTGCCCGACCAAGTTTGACTCAGATCGAAGATCTTCTCGGCATCGAAACTCGCTCACTCACTCTGTTTGAGACCGACTTTTCGACCGAGCTTGATGGCAAAGATTTTTTGACGCTAGATGACCCTGCACTGGCTGAATTTTTGTCTGAATTGCGACTAGTCAAAGACCAGTATGAAATCAAACAAATGCGCAAAGCAGTTGCTGCAACAGAGCTTGGCTTTGGCGAGGTTCGCGCAAGTTTTGCTCAAGCGCAAATGGTTGCGCGAGGCGAGCGAGTTGTCGAAACTGCTTTTTTTAGCGCGGCTCGCCAGCACGGAAACGACTTGGGCTATGACACCATCGCAGCTGCCGGAGCTCACGCCTGCACACTGCACTGGATTCAAAACGACGGCCCAGTGAAAGCTGGCGAATTGATTTTGATTGATGCCGGCGTCGAAATCGACAGCCTATACACGGCAGACATCACTAGAACTTTGCCAATCAGCGGCAAATTCAAGCCGGTGCAAAAGATGATTTATGAGGCAGTGCTCGAGGCAGCTGATGCGGCATTTGCAATCGCCAAACCGGGCATCAAGTTTCACGAGCTTCACGATGCGGCGATGCGCGTGATTGCGCAAAAAACTGCCGAGTGGGGCCTATTGCCGGTTTCAGCTGAAGAGTCGCTTGATAAAGAAAACCAGCACCATCGCCGCTGGATGGTTCATGGAACCAGTCACCACCTAGGTCTCGATGTTCATGATTGCGCTCAGGCACGACGCGAACTTTATCAAGATGGCGAACTAAAACCAGGCATGGTTTTCACCATTGAACCCGGTCTCTATTTTCACCCGGATGACCTGCTGGTGCCCGAAGAATTCAGAGGAATCGGCGTTCGAATTGAAGATGATGTTTTGGTCACCGAAACAGGCGTTGAGAACCTAAGCGTCGGCCTGCCCAGAACTGTCGCTGACATTGAGCGCTGGATGGTTAGTTAGCCCAACCGGAACCTGAATCTGGTATTTAGCAGCCACCATGCTGCTCTGGCTGATAAAACCGCGCTTGCGGCGAGCTAGCGAGAATCGAATCACATTGATGAGCATTCCGATTCCGGCGCCTATTACAAGAGATGAACTCAGGCTTCCCATCGCGGCAGTTGCCGCAGCGTCAGATGCGACTGATCCGCTGCCAAACAAAATTCCGACCAAAAGGCCCATCCAGGCTCCGGTGGTTGCTCCGCTGATTGCGACGCGCGCATAGCTAAGTTTTCCGCGAACGCGCTCAACGCTCTTTAGGTCAAGCCCAACAATCAAAATCATGTTTGCCGGAAAATTGTTTTTGACCAGATTCTCAACGAAACCGGCTGCCTCTTCATACTGTGAAAATTCGGCAACAACTTGACCCTGTGGGGCTGGCGCTGGATTGCTTTTGACGGTTTTTGGCTTTGAACTCATAGGGGCAATTCTTTCACGCAATGGTCAGTCGAGATTCATTTTGGGGCTGGCTCAACCTTGAAGCGCTCGTCTAAGGTTGTAGGGTGAGCGCAAATAGAGTTTTCGTTGCCAGATTGGCGGGCTGTGGCGTCTTTGACCCAGCCGGAGACCGCGTCGGTAAGGTCATCGACGTGCTTTTGGCGTATCGAAAATCAGGTGCCCCTCGCGCCACTGGAATGCTGGTTGAAATCAGTGGCCGTCGCCGAGTTTTTGTTCCGATTTCGCGAGTCACATCAATTTCACCGGGTCAGGTAATCACCACCGGGCTCATCGATCTTCGTCGTTTCACCCAGCGCGGTCAAGAAAAGCGCGTAATCGCCGAGACTTTGGGCCGCAAAGTTCGCCTGCTAGACGGCACCGGCAGCGCAACAATCGAAGACTTGGCAATTGAGCAGAGCAAAAACCGCGATTGGCTAGTTTCTGAGCTGTTTTTGCGTCGGCCAAAAACCAGCGCCTCACCATTTGCTCGCGGTGCAACCTTGTTCGCGGCCTGGGAGTCAGTGGCTGACGACGGCAAGGGCGAAGAAGGCCAGAGCGCAACCGCCCTGATTGCGACATATTCAGAATTGCGCCCAGCCGACCTTGCAAGTGCACTGCTTGATTTGCCAGACGAGCGCATGATCGAGGTTGCCGAAGAGCTTGATGACGAGCGTTTGGCCGACGTGCTTGAAGAGCTGCCAGAAGACGAGCAGATCGACATTATTCAAGAGCTTGACGACGAGCGTGCAGCCGAGGTTCTAGACCTAATGGAACCTGACGATGCCGCCGACTTGATGGCAAACCTGCCTGAAGAGCGCACCGAGGCAATTCTTGAATTGATGGATGAAGAAGAAGCCGACGACATTCGAATGCTGATGCAGTATGACGAATTCACCGCCGGTGGTTTGATGACTCCGGAGCCAATCATTTGTGCGGCTGATTCAACCGTTGCCGAGGCAATGGCATTGATTCGCAAAAAAGAAGTTTCGCCCGTTTTGGCAGCATCGGTGTTCGTCACTCTGCCGCCATACGAGACCGCAACCGGTCGCTATCTCGGCACAGTGCACTTTCAAAAAATGCTGCGCTACCCGCCGCACGAGCGCCTATCGAATCTGCTCGACACTGAGCTTGAGCCGGTTCACCCTGAGACTCACATCTCGGCGATCCACCGCATGCTAGCCAACTACAACCTGGTTGCGCTGCCCGTGGTTGACGACGAAAAACGACTTTTGGGCGTGGTCACAGTTGACGACGTTCTAGACCACTTGCTGCCTGATGACTGGCGCTCAGAAGAAGACGAGGTGCGCAAATGACAAAGCCACGCAATCGTCTTGACGCACCAATCGGCGCACGCGGCCGCCTTGTTCCGCGCATAAAAATCGACCAAGAGCGCTTCGGTCGGGCATCAGAGGCTTTTGCCCGAGCAATGGGCACCGGCTCT
>CALDKR010000171.1 GCA_937898095.1 uncultured Rhodoluna sp. | reverse complement strand
CTGGGAGCCAAGCATTGTTTCAGCTGGTGAGCTAATCGCGGGCCCACGCGGAACCGATGCTCGATTCTTGAACCGTGAACGCCGAACCACAAAGGATCGCCGAGAAGAATATCAAGCTCGAATGGACGCCAAGGCTGCCGCTCGTGAAGAATTGAGACAAGAGGGCAAGGCAGGAATCTGGTCAAGCCCAGAGGATTTTGAAAAGGAAGACTAAGTGACACTTCAGAGCAGAAGCGAACTTAAGACGGCAAAGCGCATCGTCATCAAGGTTGGCTCTTCGTCTATCAGTGGTGCAAATGTCGGCCAGATTGACATGCTCGCCACCGCCATCGCTCACTGTCACAAGCGCGGCCAAGAGGTGATACTAGTTTCTTCAGGTGCTATTGCCACAGGCATGCCGCTGCTGAACCTCGAGTCGAAACCAGACGATCTGCCAACGTCTCAGGCGCTTGCGGCGGTTGGGCAAAGCCGCTTGATTTCTCGCTATCAGCAGTCTCTAGAGCAATTCGAAATCATTGTTGGCCAGGTTCTTTTGACGCTTGGTGATCTCGAAGCTGAAGAGACTCGAGTCAACGCCAAGAACGCGATTGACCGCTTGGTCTCACTCAAGGTGCTGCCGATTGTGAATGAAAATGACACTGTGGCAACTGCCGAAATTCGATTTGGCGACAACGATCGTTTAGCTGCACTAGTTGCATCAATTGTTGAAGCTGATGCGCTGGTTTTGCTCAGCGATGTTGACGCTTTGTATGACATGCCACCTTCTAAGCCTGAAGCAAAGCGAATTACTTCTGTTCCATTCGGCCAATCTCTCGACGAAATTGAAATAGGCGGCACAAGCACGGGATATGGCACTGGCGGAGCAGTGACCAAGGTTGGCGCGGCTAAGATTGCCGCAGAAAACGGCATCGCGGTTTTGTTGACCAGCACACCAAATGTTTCATTAGCTCTCGACGGCCAAGATGTCGGCACTTGGTTCGAACCGAGTTCAGAATAGGCAAATAATGACCACTGCAATCGACAAGATTCGCGCCGCAAAAGCAGCAGCGCCAAACCTAGCACAGGCAACCACGGGTCAAAAGAACTCGGTGCTGCTGCAAATTGCCGCTCTTTTGCCAGCGCGCGCGAGCGAAATTATCGCCGCGAACCAAATTGACATCAATCGAGGTGTTCAAGATGGAATGTCTCTTAGTCTTCAAGACCGCTTGCGACTAGACGAGGGTCGAATTAAGGCAATTGCTGATGCAACTTCGAAAATTGTTGGTCTTCCTGACCCAGTTGGCGAAGTAATTAGGGGCATGTCGCTTCCTAATGGTCTAAAGCTCACGCAGGTTCGTGTGTCGATCGGCGTAATCGGCGTTATCTATGACGCCCTCCCAAACGTAA
>CALDKR010000170.1 GCA_937898095.1 uncultured Rhodoluna sp. | reverse complement strand
CTATTCGATCAAATATCTCGAGGTTTTCTATGGAGTCAAGCGCGATGGCGATGTGACCAACGCCGGCTCGAGCATCGAGTTTTATGAAGACTTCAGACAGAGTCGCGCGAGCGATCCAGCCCTGGCCGATGAGCTGCTGCAAAAAATCGCAGACTACAACACCGATGACTGCATTTCGACCCTAGAGCTTTATGACTGGCTCAGCGGCATGCCTGGGGCTCACGCAAAGTTCGCGGCTTTTAGGCAGGCGATCGCAGTAAAAAAAGCAATTGAGCGCGGGCAATCAGATTCTCGAGATGACTCACCCGAGAACCGCCGCGCGCTCAAAGCCGAAGCCGAGCTCGAACACCTAAACCAGAGCACCGCCCAGCTCAAGCAAGTCGTTGAAGACTGGCCCTGGGGGCAGTCACCCGAGGGCGATTACAACGCCAAAGTTTGGCTGGCACTCACTCATTCAATGCTCTATTACAAACGCGAAGAAGTTATTCAATGGCGTGATTGGCGACTTCGCCGCGATGCCACCGAAGATGCCCTCGACCGTGACCGCAAAGCCCTTGTTGTTCATGGTGCCCGCGCAATTCAAGAGCCGAAGCTTTTTGGCCTCGCCGGCGATGCCAAAGTCAAAATTGAATACACCTATCAACTTGAGGTCGGTCAAACCAATTTCTTGAAGACTGGCGATTCGATTTTTGTGCGATTTAACACTGGTGCCAATCAGCAAGACACCGACTATGGCGCAATCAAATCTGTGCACGGCGGCCAAGTGACCTTTTTGCGTCAAGCCACCGTGGCCACCGCCAGCTTCGAGCCAAATGCAATCTTTGCCAACGAATGGATGCCCTTGGCCGACAAGCCGGTTGCGGTTGCCGAATGGGTTAATTCGGCAACCTCGCGCTGGGGCTCACCCAGCCAGCCAGCACCTGTCGGTGACGCACTTTTTGACCTTTTGATGCGCCGAAAGCCACAGCTTCGCGGTGGTGCTTCACTGCCTCGGGTTTCTGGTGCCGACGCCCTGCCAGCAGTTCTAAGTGCAGTCGATCAACTCGACAGTTCAACGCTTGCAATTCAGGGTCCACCGGGGGCAGGCAAAACCTATTTGGCCTCGCGCGCCATTGCGCATTTAGTGAGCCAGGGCAAGCGAGTTGGCATAACAGCCAATTCACACTCAGCAATCGAAAACCTGCTGGCTGCCTGCTTAGATGCAGGCGTCAATGCCGATCAGATTGCAAAACGAAATCAAACTGGCGTTTCAAAACCGCAAGCTTGGAACACCCCGAAAACCAACGCCGACCTGGCCAATTGGCGCGCAGGTCAAGGTCAAAACGGATACGTAATCGGTGGCACCTCGTGGAACTTCGCAGCCGCCGCGCTTAGAAACGAATCGTTTGATTATTTATTTATCGATGAGGCTGCTCAATTTTCTTTGGTCGATGCAATTTGCGCCGGAGCAAACAGCAAAAACATTATTCTGCTCGGCGACCCACAACAGCTAACGCAGGTTGTGCAGGCGGTTCATCCTGGCGGTGTCGACAACTCTGCCCTAGGCCACTTCATGGGCGAGCAGCAAATCATCGAGCCTGATTCTGGTTTCTTTATCGACGTCACTCGCCGCATGCACCCAGCAGTCAACGAACCGGTTTCGTGGCTGTCATATCAGGGTCGACTTCACGCGCACGAATCAACCTTGGTCAATCGTGTTGACAAGGTGCCGCCTGGTCTGATTGCAGTGCCCATCAATCACGAAGGCAACGCCTCACACTCAACAGAAGAAGCATCTGCGGTTCTTGAAATTGTCGGCGAGCAAGCAGCATTAGTTGGCCAGTCAGAGGTTTTAGTTGTTGCGCCTTATAACGCCCAGGTCGACCTAATTCGAGATGAGCTAGATTCTGCTGGTTTCTCTGAAGTTCAGGTTGGCACCGTCGACAAATTCCAGGGGCGCGAAGCCATGGTTGTGATTGTCAGCCTCGCCGCTTCAAGCGCGGTCGATGCCCCTCGAGGGCTCGAGTTTTTGCTCGATCGAAATCGCCTCAATGTGGCAATTTCTCGAGCTAAGGCAAATTGCTATTTAGTCTTTAGCCCGGCACTAACTCGCACGCGCTTTGCCTCTGTCACCGACGTCAAATGCGTTAGTCGCCTGATCGGCCTTCTTGGCTTCGCCGTCTGATTCAAGATCTGAGCAGCAGGGCGGGGTGGCCACTAGCGCTAAGTTCGCTAGTTTGCTTTCGGCAAAACCTTCAAGGTCTTGAGGGTCGGGTCAGCAACAAATGCGATTCGCACACCCATGTCTCGCGCCTCAAACAAGGCAGACAACGCCGCCTCGGTGATCAACTCGCCAGGTGAAAGCACCGGAACGCCCGGTGGGTATGGGCAAATCATCTCTGCAGAAACACGCCCGACGGCATCGGCCGAATCTACAACCTCATAGTCGCTGAAGAATGCCTCGCGAGGTGTGACAACCACCTGCGGCTCAATCGAGAATGCGGGCAAAATTTCAATCGGGCGAGGTTCTCCGCGGTGAGCGTTGACCGAGTCGATAATGCGCTTCACCAAATCATTGATTCGATCCGGGGTGTCAGCAAAAGTGATCATCGGAATAATCACATCGCGGTTGGCCATTTCGACATCGATGTTGGCGGCCAGCAAGTCAGCCTCAACTTTGTTGCCGTCGGCGCCACATCCGCTGAGCAAAATTACCAACTTGAGCGGGTCGATGTATTCGCCATCGATGACATCAATGCCAGCTGCAGTCAGCGCAGCGCGACCACGCTCGGTTGCCTCGATAACGGGCCCGATGAGCTCGTGACCGTGACGCTCAAGCAGAGCGCGTGCGGCATCAATCGAGGCCAGAATGCGGCCTGACATTGATGTGGTCTGGGTTGAATCAAACATCTTGTTGAAACGCGCCAGGTCGACATAGTCGCCCTTCACCAAAACAAACGAAGCCTGCGAATAAGACGGCAGAGTTTTGTGCGCAGAGGTCACCACAATGTCGGCACCCTCAGCCAGCGGGTGGTTTGGCAGTTCGGGGTGAAATCCGTAGTGAGCGGCCCAGGCAGCATCGACAACTAGTGGAATGCCATAATCGTGGGCTGCTGCAGCCAATCTAGGAATGTTCGACATGGTGCCGACATAAGATGGCTCACCGATGAGAACTGCCTTGGCATCTGGGTGAGCAGCCAAGGTCTCGCGCAAACGAGTCGATGGCAAATATTCCGGCAATCCAGTTGCTGGGTTGATTTCAGGGCGAACCCAAATCGGAGTGACTCCGGCATAAACCAAGCCAACCAAAACTGACTTGTGCAAAGTTCGAGAAACAATGACTTTGTCGCCCGGGCCAGCGACCGCCATAACGGCTGCGTGATTAGAACCTGACGAACCGTTTACGCCAAAGCGACAAAGATCGGCGTTCCACAGTTCAGCCGCCAAGCGCTCGGCCTCAAGAATCAAGCTTGGTGAAATTCGATGTGGGTGATTGCCCGGAAGAACTGGAATATCGCCATCAACAATTGCGCCGGTTAGATCGGTGCGGCCCTTGTGTCCAGGAATCTGGAACGGTGACCGATCTGTCTCCATGTCTCGGATCCATGCATCTAGCAAGGGTGCGGATGAACGCAATCCCATTGGATCTTTAGTGTCAAGAAGTGTGGCTGCGCCAAATGCGTGCTGAGGCAATATCCCGCCTATCTTTAGGTCTCGGTCGTTCGCCGAGCTCTCGCCGCCTAACCACCATTGGGGTGATCAGGTTTGAATCAGATTTGAAAAAGTCTAGAAAGACTGAGGGACCGGGTCAATAAGAACCCGATCCCCCAGCCTTAAGGTTTAGTGAATTCTTAGAACTCGACCTTGGTCACGTTGGTGTCTAGTGGGATACCAGGA
>CALDKR010000169.1 GCA_937898095.1 uncultured Rhodoluna sp. | reverse complement strand
ACTTCCGCGATGTTCAGAAGCAGGACGTGCTGTTGTTCATCGACAACATCTTCCGTTTCACCCAGGCAGGTTCAGAGGTTTCGACCCTTCTCGGTCGCATGCCTTCGGCCGTAGGTTACCAGCCGAACCTCGCAGACGAGATGGGTCTCCTTCAGGAGCGCATCACCTCGACTCGTGGTCACTCGATTACCTCGCTTCAGGCAATTTACGTGCCTGCGGACGACTACACCGACCCGGCTCCGGCAACCACCTTCGCCCACCTCGATGCAACCACCGAGCTTTCGCGTGAAATCGCATCGAAGGGTCTCTACCCAGCTATCGACCCGCTGACCTCGTCGTCACGTATCTTGGACCCTCGCTACATTGCGCAGGACCACTACGAGACCGCGATCCGCGTCAAGGCCATCCTGCAGAAGAACAAGGAACTTCAGGAAATCATCGCCATCCTCGGTGTTGAAGAACTTTCTGAAGAAGACAAGGTCACCGTATCGCGTGCCCGTCGCATCCAGCAGTTCCTCTCGCAGAACACCTACATGGCTGAGAAGTTCACCGGTGTTAAGGGTTCGACCGTTCCGCTGAAGGACACCATCGAGGGCTTCGCAGCTATCGCAAACGGTGACCTTGACCACGTGGCAGAGCAGGCGTTCTTCAACGTCGGTGGCCTTGACATGGTTATGGAGAACTGGGAGCGCATTCAGAAAGAAACCGGTAAGTAAGAATGTCGAAAACCTTGCGCGTAGAACTAGTTGCAGCCGACCAGGCCGTTTGGTCAGGAGAAGCCAAAATGGTGGTTGCCAAGACCATCGAAGGCGAAATCGGTCTGCTAGCTGGTCACGAGCCTATGCTGGCCATCTTGGCTGAGGGTGAAGTTCGCATCACCCTTGCCGACGGTGGCTCGCTAAAGGCAAACGCACAAGACGGCTTCTTGTCGGTTGAGCACGATGTTGTCACGGTAGTGGCTCGTCACGCGGCTCTGGTTTAAACCCGAATTTAAAAAAGAAACCCCAGACTTGTTCTGGGGTTTCTTTTTTGCTTTAGGAGCCGGGCTTCCATTTGATGTCACCGCCATGCTTTGCATTGGCAGTTCGGGCTAGCACAAACAGATAGTCGCTAAGTCGGTTAAGAAATCGAGCCGCCAAAATGTTGATGCCGCCAGATGCAGAGCTACTCTTGCTGGGTTCAACGCCATATGCCTCAATTGCATGCCAGGTGGCTCGCTCGGCTCTGCGGGTGACAGTTCTGGCTAGATGCAGGCCTGAAGCCAGTGGAGACCCACCCGGGATAATAAATGTGTCGAGCTTATTTAGGCCTGCGTTGAGGCGATCTATTTCAGCCTCGATTGCGTCAATCTGAGGCTGTTCGATTCTAAGCACTTTGTATTCATAGCTGTCAGCCAGGGGAGTTGAAAGGTCAGCACCGAGGTCAAAAAGCTGATTTTGCAGATGCTTTACGAAAGCCAAGGTCGAATCGTCGAACTCAGAGTCGTGGTGTGATAGCGCAAAGCCGAGCGCACTGTTGGCCTCGTCGACATCGGCATAGGCCTCGATGCGCGGGTCGGTTTTTCTAACTCGACTGAAATCACTCAGGCCAGTGATGCCCTCATCACCGGTACGGGTATAAATCTTCGTCAGCTTCACCATTGTGCAAGTTTAAACTTGTTGGGTGTTCTTCTTGATTCCCCCTTCTGAAACAAAGGTGGCCGGCGGTCGAAATCATTCGCTTGATCTTGGGAGGCTGAGTTTTTCAGAACTGTTTGCCGCTCGCGAAACAGCAATCGCAGCAGCAACTCAAAGTGGATTATTGAATTTGGAGTCATCACCAAACCTCTTGGCTGCTGTCGATAGATACAGCGGCACCTTGTATTCAGCCATTCATGGTCGAGGGCTCAAAGGAACCCCAACCGCAAATAATCAGTTATCGGCAGAAGAGCGCGCAAGGGCTGGGGAGCTGCTATTTATTCAATCTGCGCTATTTGGCTTGATTTCAGCAACGGATGAAATTCCTGAATACAAGATTTCTGCTACTAAAAACATCAGCGGGCTAAACCTCAAGCGACACTGGGCAGCAGCTCATTCGGGCATTTGGCCAAAACTGTCGAGTGAAATCATCGTTGACCTTCGCTCAAAGGCCTATGCCGAACTTGCGCCAATCCCTGACGACTTCGACTTC
>CALDKR010000168.1 GCA_937898095.1 uncultured Rhodoluna sp. | reverse complement strand
CGCTGAATGGCTTGCGGCGAACCTTCTCGGTTAGCTGGCCACCCTCTTCGAAGCCAACGAAGCCCGGAGGGGCACCGAACAAGCGGCTAACCGTGTGCTTCTCGCCATATTCAGACATGTCGAGCGAGATCAATGCGCCCTCATCGTCGAACAAGAACTCGGCCAACGCCTTGGCCAACTCGGTTTTTCCGACGCCGGTTGGGCCAGCAAAGATGAACGATCCCGATGGGCGGTTCGGGTCTTTTAGGCCCGCGCGCTGACGGCGAATTGACTTCGAGATTGCAGCGATAGCGTCTTCTTGACCGATAACGCGCTTGTGCAGCTCGTCTTCCATGAAGATCAGCTTGGCGCTCTCTTCTTCGGTTAGCTTGAAAACAGGGATGCCGGTGGCCTGTGCTAGAACTTCAGCAATCAATCCCTCATCAACCAAGCCGCCGATCGCGACGTTGCCCTGGCGATACTGCTTCTCCATTTTGACGCGCTCGATGTTGAGCTTTTTCTCTTCGTCGCGCTTGGCAGCAGCCAGCTCATAGTTCTGGCTTTCAATCGCTTCTTCTTTGGCCTTCTTGACCGCGGCAATCTGAGCTTCGATTTCTTTTAGCTCAGGTGGCGAAGACAAAATCGACAAACGCAAGCGTGCGCCGGCTTCGTCGAGCAGGTCGATTGCCTTGTCTGGCAAGAAGCGATCGGTGATGTAGCGATCGCTTAGCTGTGCTGCAGCAACAATCGCCTGGTCGGTGATTGAAACTTTGTGGTGCGCTTCATAGCGATCGCGAAGACCCTTAAGAATGCTGATTGCCATCGGCAAGGTTGGCTCGTTGACCATGACCTGCTGAAAACGGCGGGTTAGTGCGGCATCTTTTTCGAAGTGCTTGCGATATTCATCAAGCGTGGTTGCACCGATGGTCTGCAGCTCGCCGCGAGCCAAAAGTGGCTTCAAAATAGATGCTGCGTCAATAGCGCCCTCGGCCGCACCGGCACCAACGAGTGTGTGAATTTCATCGATGAAAGTGATGATGTCGCCGCGGGTGCGAATCTCTTTGGTGACCTTCTTTAGGCGCTCTTCGAAGTCGCCGCGATAGCGCGAACCAGCGATTAGCGAGCCCATGTCGAGGGTGTAAAGCTGCTTGTCTTTTAGAGTCTCTGGCACATTGCCGTTGACGATAGCCTGCGCTAGGCCCTCGACCACGGCGGTCTTGCCAACGCCAGGCTCACCAATCAAAATCGGGTTGTTCTTTGAGCGGCGGCTAAGAATTTGCATCACGCGCTCGATCTCGCGCTCTCGACCAATAACTGGGTCGAGCTTGCCGTCGGCAGCAGCCTGAGTCAGATTGCGGCCAAACTGGTCAAGAATTTGCGAGCCCTTTTGCTCTTTGCTCGACTGGTCGCCACCAACATTGACGGTCTCTTTGCCCTGAAAACCTGAAAGCAACTGGATGACCTGCTGGCGCACGCGGTTTGTGTCGGCGCCAAGTTTGGTGAGCACCTGTGCTGCAACGCCTTCACCCTCGCGAATCAAGCCCAAAAGCAAGTGTTCGGTGCCGATGTATGAGTGGCCGAGCTGGAGTGCCTCGCGGAGTGAAAGCTCGAGCACCTTTTTGGCGCGAGGGGTGAAGGGAATGTGGCCGGTCGGTGCCTGCTGGCCCTGGCCGATGATCTCTTGAACCTGCTCGCGAACGCTGTCGAGGTTGATGCCAAGTGACTCAAGCGCCTTTGCTGCAACGCCCTCACCCTCGTGAATCAGGCCGAGCAGAATGTGCTCGGTGCCGATGTAATTGTGGTTCAGCAGCTTGGCTTCTTCTTGAGCCAGCACAACAACTCGACGAGCCTTGTCGGTGAACTTTTCAAACATCATTAACTCCTAGCGAAGCCTGCGAGCACAGGCGTCTAGAAATGATGTTAGTTAGGCTTTATCGCCTTTTGGGGCCTGTTCGCTCACAGCTTTAGACCCTCGGGCCTGGCGAATTTCGGCTTCCATTTTTTGATAGACCTTGCGTTCGGTCTTGTCGGCATTAAGAATCGAGCGCATGATCACCCAAAACAGCAGGCCAACCAAAACCGGCGGAATCAATGAGACGAAAGCATCGCCAAGCCAGCTCCATACGTCCATGCGAACTCCTCTTATCTGCGGCGAATTTGTTTAGTTTGAATCAATATTCTCGATTAAGAACCGGTCTATTTGACCAGCGGGAACATGATGGTCTCGCGGATTCCTAGACCGGTTAGCGACATCAACAACCGGTCGATGCCCATTCCCATTCCACCCGAAGGTGGCATGCCGAACTCAAGAGCCTTCAAAAAGTCTTCGTCTAGCTTCATGGCCTCAGGGTCGCCAGCCGCAGCCAAAGTGACCTGCTCGATAAAGCGTGCGCGCTGAATAACCGGGTCAACCAACTCTGAATAGCCGGTTGCCTGCTCATATCCGCGAATGTATAGATCCCACTTCTCGACGACACCAGACTTGCTGCGGTGGTCGCGAGTTAGCGGTGATGTGTCAACCGGAAAATCAATCACAAAGGTTGGGTTTACCAAGTCGGTCTTTACGAAGTGCTCCCAAAGCTCTTCAACATATTTGCCAGCCAACGGGTGGTCGATTTCGATTCCGACCTTGTCGGCAAGCTTCTTAAGCTCGGCCATCGAAGTCTCTGGAGTCACTTCAACACCCGATGCCTCTGACAGCGATTCATACATCGAAATTCGAGGCCAGTTGCCCGAAAGATCGTTGATCTCGCCATTTTCGAGTTCGACCTGGTGGGTGCCGAAAACATCCATGGCGGCATTTTGGATTAGCTGCTGAGTTAGGTCGGCGATGCTGTTGTAGTCACCGTATGCCTGATAGGCCTCGAGCATTGCAAACTCAGGCGAGTGAGTGCGGTCGGCACCCTCGTTTCTGAAGTTGCGGTTGATTTCGAACACGCGATCGATGCCACCAACAACTGCGCGCTTCAAGAAAAGCTCAGGTGCGATGCGCAAAAACAGCTCGGTGTCGAAAGCGTTTGAGTGGGTCTTGAATGGGCGAGCCGAAGCGCCACCGTGAATGGTCTGCAGCATCGGAGTCTCGACTTCGATGAAGTTCTGAGCGTCAAAAGTGCGGCGCAGTGACTGCATAACCTTTGAGCGAATCTGCACAACCTCGCGCGCGCGATCGCGAACAATCAAGTCAACATAGCGGTGACGAACGCGATATTCCTCGCCGAGTTCGTTGTGCAGGTTTGGCAGTGGGCGAATGGTCTTGGCAGCCATCTTCCACTCGTCAACCAAAATAGACAGCTCGCCGCGCTTCGAGGTGATTACCTCGCCGGTCACGAATAGGTGGTCGCCTAGATCGACAAGTTCTTTATAAAGCTCGAGCTGCTCTTCGCCAACTTTGTCGAGCGAGAGCATGGCTTGAATGCGAGTGCCGGTGCCGGCCTGAAGAGTGGCAAAGCAGAGTTTTCCGGTGTTGCGCTGAAACACGATGCGTCCGGCCAGGGCAACTTTGTCGCCGGTGGCAACATCGATTTCAAGGTCAGGATATGCCTCGCGCACACCATCGATGGTGTGGGTGATCGGCAAACTGACCGGATAAGCGTCGTTGAGCTGGTTGAGGCGATCGCGCTTAGCTAAGCGAACGGCAATCTGCTCTGGCAGATCTTGTTCTTCGTCTAGCTCAACGGCGTCAACTGCTTTGGTTTCGTCGCTCATGCGGCGCTCCTAAAACTTGATTTCTAGATTGTCGATCAAACGGGTTTCGCCCACCTTTGCGGCGATGAGCAAACGAGCCCGACCGGTGAAATTATCGTCAATTGATTCAAATGATTCACTGTCGACAAGTGCGATGTAGTCAAGTTTAGCCTCAGGCGCCTTGGCCAACTCGGCGTTGACGGCGATTAAGACCTGCGATGGCTTAGCGCCGGCGCGAGCATCTTGTTCACCGGCACGCAAAGCGGAATTCAAGTGGATGGCCACATCGTGTTGGTGGGCGTCGAGGTAGCGATTGCGGCTTGACAGCGCCAGACCAGATTCTTCGCGCACGGTTGGGGCTTCATACAGGGTTATGTTTGGGTAGTCAGCAGCAACCATGTTGCGAATTAGGGCAACCTGCTGCGCGTCTTTGGCTCCAAAAACCGCGATGTCTGGCTTGACCAAATCGAATAGACGGGCGACAACGGTGAGCATGCCATCAAAATGACCTGGGCGACTAGCACCTTCGTAAAGGTCGCCGATGTGACCCGCCGACTTGGTGACCTGACCGCCGTTTGGATAAATCACATCAACGGTTGGTGCAAATAGCAAGTCTGCCCCGACGCTGCGAAGCAACTCGGCATCGGCGTTTAGGTCTCGAGGATATTTTTCGAAGTCTTCGGCCGGGCCAAACTGAAGTGGGTTCACAAAGATTGACACGACGACGAAGTCGGCATTTGCTCGGGCCTGGCGCACCAGCGAAAGGTGCCCTTCGTGCAGCGCGCCCATAGTCGGC
Organism: uncultured Rhodoluna sp.; assembly: GCA_937898095.1. Lineage (GTDB taxonomy): Bacteria > Actinomycetota > Actinomycetes > Actinomycetales > Microbacteriaceae > Rhodoluna. The sequence continues at coordinate 685 of CALDKR010000168.1, read as the reverse complement.
ACAAAGGCTATTTGCTTGCCAGCGGCACGGGCTTCTTCGATTTCGTTGGCTAGCTCATCAGCCAAATTCACTTGCTTCATGGCAGCAGCTCATCGGGGTCGAAGGGGCGGTGGCCGACAGCTAGAGCTTGATCGACTGCACTGCGAACCGCAGGTGCGATGACCGCGCGAGCGTGTTCGATGCCGATTTCTTCAAGCAGTCCGATGGCCTGGTTGACCACAAGCGCTGAAAAATTGCTAGCCACTGACCAGGCTTCAAAATATTTGGCTCTGTCTGATTCGGCAATTGCGATGGGTTCTGAGCCCATGTCGATAACCAGTGCCTGGGCGATTGGCAACGCAGCTTCTGGTGCAGCCACGGCAAAATAGCTCTCGCGAACCAATGCGGACAGCCTGCGGTCGGCGCTCAATTCCTGGGCCTGGGCCTCACGCAATTGCGCCAGGCTTTGGCGCTCCTTCGACTGGAAATAGCCCCCTTGGTAGAGCGGAACACTGATCTGGATCCCGATCTGCCGGTTGGTATAGCGATAGTCCGGGTTGGTGACGTTGTCGCTTTTGCTGGTGGCGCGCTGGATCACGCCGTCGACAACCGGCATCCGGTTCGCAAAGGCCTTTTTGGTTTCATTGTCGGCAACTGCCACCTTGGCCCGGGCTGTGGCCAGAGCCGGATTGTTGGCCCGGGCCTT
>CALDKR010000167.1 GCA_937898095.1 uncultured Rhodoluna sp. | reverse complement strand
GCGAGTTATGCACTGAAAAAATTTTTCGCGACCGGCTTGCGTCGGCTAAAGGCGACCCTGTTTGCATGGATGAAATTGACTTCGAGTTGCAGCGCGCGGTGACGCTTTTGAAACTTGCGATTCCGAACCCACTGGAGTGGTCAGGCGCAGCATCGAATGCCTGCGCAGTAATGCTTGAGCGCCTAGCGGCTGAACTTCAGGGTTTGATGTTGAGGGCGCGATGAGCGGCGAAGGTTCGGGTGCAGGCTCGGGTTCGGGTCTAAAAACCTGGGGCGGCGATGCCAGAACCGTGGCATCTAGCCTAGAAATCGAGCGGGTTTTGGCCAAGATTCGCCTGGCCGAAGAATGCCTGAGGTCAATGGTCACGCCCCTGGCGGTGGCAGGCCATGTGGCCGACGCGATCACCGGCAGCACCAAGTCGATCGCGGTTGGGCTCGAATTGCCAGTGCTGATCGAAAAACTAAGGCACCTAGAGCTGGCTTGCGTTGAGGCGAGTCGAGCCTATTTTCAGGGCGAAACCGAGCTGGCCGCCGATATTCCGAGCTTGGCGCAATCGGCCATCGAATCTGGAGTGTTTCGCGAGACCGGGGTTGCGGTTCGCGAAGTCTTTGACTCGCGGCCAGCGCCGCTGGAGCGAGCGCCCGACCAAATAGCCGAGCTGATTTGGCATTTGCAGCGCACCGATGAGCACACCCAAAACCGCATTCGTATCGATCGACTCGAGGTGGCGGGTCAGTTCGGCACTGATGTTGGCCCTGCGATTGGCACCGAGATTGGTGCTCCGATCGCTAAGGGCGTCGACCCATTGTTTATTGCCTATGTGCCCGGAACGCAGGTTTGGTCGGCAACTGCGGGCGAGAACCCGTTTGATGCAACCAGCAATGTTGCGGCTATGGCGAACCCCAATTTGGCAGCCACCGAGCGCGGCCTAGAACAGGCGTTGGCGCTCGCCGGCGCCGGCACTGGGGCCAGGGTTCTGTTAGTCGGTCACTCGCAAGGCGGCATCATCTCGGCCAACCTGGCAACTAGATCGGGGTTTCACTTTTTCAAAGGCCCAGCACCTGAGACCAAATTCAAAGTGGTTGGTTTGCTCACTGCGGGTGCACCAATTGGGCATTTGCGCAATCAAACGAACGTGCCGACAATGTCGATTGAGCACAGCAACGACCTAGTGCCCAAGCTCGATGGCCAACTGAACCCCAATCGCAGCAACTGGGTCACCGCGACCCGGGCGCTTCAGGGCGCAAACCCATTGCAGGCTCACGAGCTAAAAAATTATGTAGAAACCGCAAAGCTGGTTGATCAGGCCCAAGACTCGGGCGCCAAGTTGATTCGCGAAAAAATTCTCAACCTGACCAAAGGCACAACCGTGGTCGAAACTCGATGGTTCGAGTTGTCTAGATCAGGCGAAAGACCTTGAAGAACATGCGTGCAAAGAAAGTGGCGATGCTCATTACGATCGCGCCCAAAATTGCCCAGCCAAGGCTCTCGATTGCCAGGCCTTCGCTGGTGAAACCCTGGATGGTCAGAATGTCGCTGCCGATTGACTGCGAGATCCATGCGACCAAAAGCAACAGGGCGCCGTTGATCACGAAGGCAATCAGACCAAAGGTCAAGATGTATAGCGGGAACGCCAGCACCTTGATGACCGGGGCAACGATTGCGTTGATAATGCCGAAAACCGCACCAACCAATAGATATGAGCCGATTGATGACCAAACGTCGCGGCCACCATAAGGAATAAGTTGAATGGCAGGCACGACCAGAGTCATGAACCACAGGCCAGCAGCGTTGATAACAGTTCCAAGCAGAAATCGAATCATGGCTCGATTGTGCCATGAGAACAACTAATCTGGTTTAGATGACTTCAGTGGATGCCGCAAAAGTTCCTATGGTGCAGTTTCTCTCACCAGAGGGAGAACTGAGCGTGCCAGCAGAATATGCCGAATATGGGCAATTCATCAAAGAACTGAGCATCGAAGACATCAAAAAGTTTTATCGCGACATGGCGATCATGCGTCGCTTCGACAACGAAGCAACCGCGCTGCAGCGCCAAGGTCAGCTAGGCCTCTGGATTCCGGCTGTTGGTCAAGAAGCCGCTCAAATCGGCTCGGGCTATGCGGTCGGCCACAACGACCACATTTTTCCTAGCTATCGCGAACACGGCGTTGCCATCACCCACGGAATCGACCTGCTCTCGATTTTGAAAATGCTTCGCGGTGTGAATCACGGTGGCTGGAACCCAGACGAAACCCGTTTTCACCTATATGCAATCGTGCTTGGTTCTCAGGTTTTGCACGCCACCGGCTATGCGATGGGTGTTGCCTTTGACGGCAAGGTCGCAACGGGCAACCCAGACGAAGATCTTGCCGTAATCACCTATGTGGGCGACGGCGCAACCGCCGAGGGCGATGTCAGCGAAGGCCTGCTGTTCGCAGCGGTCAACCACAGCCCAATCGTTTTCTTCGTGCAGAACAACCAGTGGGCAATCTCGTCTCCGGTTGCATCGCAGACCACCGTTCCGATTTATCAGCGCGGCTCAGGCTTCGGCGTTCCGGGCATTCGCATCGACGGCAACGATGTTTTGGCCAGCTATGCAGTGACCAAAAAACACATGGATGACGCCCGCTCAGGCAAGGGCCCATTTATGATCGAGGCTTTCACCTATCGAATGGGCGCCCACACCACCTCTGACGACCCGACCAAATATCGCAGCAACGAAGAGGTTGAATACTGGAAGGCTCGTGACCCGCTAGACCGCCTGCAGAAATTCTTGCGCCGCCAGGGCGTCGATGAGAGCTTCTTCGCAGAGTGCGAGGCCGCCGGCAATGCGATGTCAGAAGAAATCCGCGCCGCTATTTTTGCCATGCCGAACCCGCCAATTGAAAACATGTTTAAGCATGTTTACTCAGAGCCGCACCCACTAATTGAAGAGCAGCTCTCGTGGTTGCAGGCATACGAGGCCTCTTTTGACGAAGGCGGTGCCGCATAGTGAGCAATTTTGTTGAGATGGCAATCGCCAAGGCAATTAACGCGGGTCTTCGCCAGGCCATGATTGATGACCCAAAAGTTTTGATGTTTGGTGAAGACGTTGCCGAGCTCGGCGGTGTGTTCCGTGTAACAGAGGGCTTGCACAAAGAATTTGGCCCAAAGCGCGTTTTCAACACCCCGATCGCCGAATCAGGAATCATCGGAACCGCAATCGGTCTAGCGATGCGCGGCTATCGCCCAGTGACCGAGATTCAGTTCGATGGCTTCATCTTTCCGGCATTCGACCAGATCACCACTCAGCTAGCCAAAATGCAGAACCGCAGCGAGGGCTTCACCACAATGCCGGTGGTAATTCGTGTGCCATACGGCGGCGGCATCGGAGCAGTCGAGCATCACAGCGAAAGCCCTGAAGCACTTTTTGCCCACACCGCTGGCCTCAGAATCATCAGCCCGAGCAACCCAAACGACGCTTATTGGATGATCCAGCAGGCCATCAAATCAACTGACCCGGTCATGTTCTTTGAGCCGAAACGTCGCTATTGGCAAAAAGGCCCGGTCAACTTAGACACCCCGCCAGCCGGTATGCACTCAGCTCGAGTGCTCAAGCCAGGCACCGATGTGACCATTGCCACCTATGGACCAATGGTGACCACCTCACTTCAGGCAGCTGAAATCGCCGCCGGCGAAGGCACCAACATCGAGGTAATCGACATTCGCTCGATGTCGCCAATCGACTTTGCAACCATCATCGAATCGGTTCGTCGAACTGGCCGTCTAGTTGTTGTTTCAGAGGCCAGCACCAATGTGTCGGTTGCATCAGAAATCGCCGCTCGCGTTTCTGAGCTGGCTTTCTATCACCTCGAAGCACCGGTTATCCGCGTCGGCGGCTTCGATATTCCTTATCCGGCTGCGAAGCTAGAAGAAAAATTCTTGCCTGACGCCGACCGAATTCTTGAAGCGGTTGACCGCTCATTGGCCTATTAAGAGAGGCATGCTGAAATGACCCAAATTGCTTATTTCAATTTGCCAGACGTTGGCGAAGGCTTGACCGAGGCCGAGATTGTCTCTTGGAAGGTAAAGCCGGGCGACACCGTTTCGGTGAATCAGGTAATTGTCGAAATTGAAACCGCGAAATCTCTGGTTGAGCTGCCTTGCCCATTTGCCGGAGTGGTTTCTGAGCTCTTGGCTGCCGAGGGCGACACCGTAGAAGTTGGCAAGCCAATCATTTCGGCAACTGTGGCCGATGGTGCGGTGGGTGCCGTTGCAACCGCATCGATTCCGATCATTGACCCAGCAGTCGCGGCAGCCGCAGCCTCGGCTCATCAGGCAGTAGCCGACACCGCTGCAACCGTGGCTCAAGAAAAGACCCCGAACCTAGTCGGATACGGCGTGATGGAAGGTTCACACGGCGGATCTCGCCGCCGTCACCGAGGTGCCGCGGGTTCACTGCCTGCTGTTGCCGCCGCCACATCGGCCATCCCGATTATTGCTGGCGCACCGGCAACCGGCCTGATTAACGTTGCAGCGCTCGCCGCCGAAGATTCAGTTGTGGCAAAGCCACCAATTCGCAAGCTGGCCAAAGATCTAGGCGTTGACCTAACCAAAGTGACCCCAACCGGCACCGCCGGCGAAATCACCCGCGAAGACGTTGTCGGTTCGGCAACCCAAGCCTCGGTGTTCAAAAACCTAACCACTCCGGCTGCGCCAACCGAGCGCGAGGAGCGCATCCCGGTTAAGGGCGTGCGCAAGGCGATCGCCAACGCGATGGTTTCATCAGCCTTCACCGCACCGCACGTGAGCATTTTTGTCGACGTTGATGCCACCCGAACCATGGAATATGTCAAGCGCCTAAAGGCCTCGACCGACTTCGCCGGTGTCAAGGTGACCCCGCTTTTGATCATGGCTAAGGCGATGATTTGGGCCGTTCGCCG
>CALDKR010000166.1 GCA_937898095.1 uncultured Rhodoluna sp. | reverse complement strand
GCCAGGGGCTCTAACCGAACTAGGGCGACTGGAGTTGAACTCACCAACAGCCGCCATGAGCTTGGCATCTTCAGCGCGACTGGAAATCGAATCCCCAGCCCCAGCTAAAGTAGCTGCTGATTCCTGACTGCCTAAAAAGTCCGAATCGCAATCCGCCGAAGCGTCCATGGCGCGGTTAGCCAGCGAATCGGCTAGTGAGTTTAACTCACGGGGAATCCAGCTCCATGAGACCGAGTGGCGTGAAGCAATTTTTTGAACTTCGGCACCCAGAATCTGCATGTCAGGATGCTTGATCTTCCAGCGACCGGCCATCTGCTCAATTACGAGTTTTGAGTCCATGCGCACAGTTACATTTGCGCGATCAGAAAGACCGTCAATCACCTGCAGAGCCGCCAACAGTGCCGTGTATTCAGCAACGTTATTGGTCGCTATGCCAATGAATCTCGCAACTTCGTAAATTATCTGTCCAGTGTCAGCATTGATGATTACCGCTCCTGAACCTGCCGGGCCTGGGTTTCCGCGTGAACCACCATCGGCCTCGACAACGAAGTTCGTGATTGAGTTCATCGAATCAGCACAGCCTGGCACTCTGTGCAGGTTGCAATTTCATCTGCAGCCAGCTCGGCAATTTCAGCCAAGGCTGTGGCTCCAATAGTCATGTGACAAGCGCCGCACTCACGACCTAGCAAACGTGCAGCTACAACACCTCGGTTGGCTTTCTTTTCATAGAACTCGACCAAATCTTGGTTCATGCCGGCGCAGTGCTGTGCTCTCTTGGCAGCAACCAAATCCAAACCAGACCTAGCTTTGACAAGTTCGGCCTCAGCCTGAGAAGTTGCAGCCAATAAACGGGCGTCAACGTCAGCCTTTTGAGCAGCAACCGCTAGATTTGCCTGTTCTGCCTGCTCGATTAGGTCAAGCAAAACAATTTGCGCATCCTCAAGCTCTGACTTTCGTCGTTCAAGAGTTGCCAATTCGTGCTGAATTCCCTGAGCATCTTTGGTCGATGAGGTTGCACTCAGAAGCTGCTTATCTTTTGCGATGCGTTGCTCAACGACATCTAGGTCTTCTTGTGCGCGCTTAGCCTCGAGCTGCAGCCCCTCTAAATGCGATCTCGCGTCAATCAGCTTCGACGCAACTTCGCGCTGTTCAACGCGCAACGGTTGAGACGCTGTCGAGTCGGTTGCCGCTTCAACTGCGCGGCGCAAGCGAGCTAATTCAGAATCGATTTCGGCTAATGCCAAAAGGTCTGTCTGCTCTTGAGGGGTTGCTTTCAAAGTCTCTCCTTATAAAAAACATCAGGTCATGGTCACTGAGTGACCAGAAAGTCCCAGGGGTCGGTGCGAAGTTGGCTAACCACAAACTGAACCGAGGCAAAATCCTGAGCTAGTTTTGCTGCTGCGACGTCAAGCCACATCCACTCTCCGGCCCAGTGTGCAACGTCTATAAAGGCTGGTCGACCAGCATTTAGCCGAGCGCCTTCGCGTGCATCTTGAACCGGATGATGACGCAAATCAGAGGTCAGATAGACATCGACATCGGCATCGACGGCGGCTTGAATAAAAGAATCGCCAGCTCCCCCGCAAACTGCAACTCTTTTAACGGCCTGCTCAAAATCTCCTGCCACTTTGACCCCTTGGGCAGTTGACGGAAGCACCTTAGCGACTCGACGCGCAAAATCACCCAAAGAAACTGATTCTCGTAGTTCACCAATTCGACCATGCCCGAGGTTTGCGTCTTTGCTCGGAACCAACGGTCTCAAATCATCGATTCCGAGCGCTATGGCCAAAGCCTCAGACACGCCGCCAGACACAATGTCTGCGTTAGTGTGAGCGGCATACAGATCAACGCCGGCTCTAATTGCGCGCGTGATTAGCTCACCCTTCGATGTCGACTCCGCCACTGAGGTGACACCACGCATTATGAACGGGTGGTGAGAAAGGATTAGATCAAACTGGCCATTGATTGCCTCGTCAAGCACTTCTGACGTGACATCGACTGAAAGCAAAACTCGCGAGATTTTGCGACTCTCAGCACCAACAATGAGCCCAGGGGCGTCCCATGTTTCGGCCCCTGCAAGCGGCCACAACTGATTGAACCGATTAATTAGTTCAGAAGAATTTATTGACATTGCTCACTCGCCGAACTTGAAAATATCTTTTAGATCATCGCGTCGAGCCTCAAGCGCCAATGCTTCGCGCTCTTGCTCTTTGATTCGCATAATTCCGAACGCAATCGGAAACACTGCCGAAAGTGCGAAAACGATAAAGAACACTGCACCTGAAGCAGACACGGCCTCGGCTAGCCCGGGTGCAAAATAACGCGCGAAACCTAAAAATTCGAAATCTTTGAAAATTGAAGACGAAGGCATTAACAGTGCGAAACCGGTGGCGATTGACAGCAGCCAGCCGATCAAATTCGTGATGTTCGCAGGCTTATAGAAACCGTATGAGCGACTCAACGAAACCTCATGGTAGGCAACCCGCCGCAGCACAACATCGGTGGTGAAAATACCAGCCCAACCCAGTGCCGGTATCGCTGCAATTTTAAAAATGCCAAGCAAAGCTTCTGAATAATTTGAACTTGGCAAGAAAGCCAGCAGTGCAAGAGTTGCAGTCAGCAAAGCAATTGTGACTAAAGCTGAAGTTAATCGTGTTGGCACCTTTGCAATCATGCTGGATAGCATTCCTCGAATCGAGTCGATCGAGTTTGTAGCCCAGAGCAACGACGACAAAACAAGAGCGAAAGTCAGAAGCCAGAACGCTAAAGAAGAAACATCGCTCATCGTGGTTAGCAGGCCTGAATCAAGTTGTGACAGCCAAGTTGTGCCTGCGCCGGCAAAGGCAAGGTAGAAAAATGCGCTGAGCAAAAGTGGTGCAACGAAACTGCCAATACAGGTTGCAGCTAAGGCTGAAATCGCACGGGTTGACTTGCCTAGTGTCGAAGCAAAATCAGCAGCCGACGGCAGCCACAAAGACACAATTAGAGCAAAAACAAGCGCTGCGATTTCAATGAGATTGCTATTTTGCGATTTAGTGAAATCGATGTTCGAAAAACTGAAAAGCGGGGCGAAACATGCTGCAATCGCAACGGCCAGCAAGAGGCTTATCGCTCCACCAAGTGAGGTGACCGCATTTCGCAATTTGGAATTTAGGCTGAAAGCAAAGCCGAGGCTGGCAATTGCGATTGCTGAGACAAGAATCAAAGGCGACGAAATTAAGCCGGAGTTGCTTGCTTGTGACTTTTGATTCAAAACATTCACAACCACTGCGAAAGCACTGGCGATTGCAATCACGCGACTAAAAATGAAGACCCAGCCTGGGATTTGGCTTCCGATTACGCCGAATGCGGCTCTAGAGACAAACAGTGCGTCTCGCCCTGAACGCTTCGCAGCAACAACGGCGGCCGCGATTGGCAGATTTGCTGCGAGAATCCCGACAAACAGACCAAGCAACCCAGACAGCGCATCAGCCGCAACTAGATGAACACCAAATGCCAACAGCACGGCGAATCCAACATTGCTTATTGAAAACCAGGGTGCCAGTTGACTCAAATCTAGTTTCGGTGCCTTTGTTGAAGCTTCGTTGTTCCCAGACTCGGCCAACGATGTCTGATTTGCGACTTGCGCAGCAACTGGCGTTTTCAGAATTTGGTCGAACTCGGGTTCAGCTTTGCCAATAGTTTCAGAAACGATTTCGAAGTCAGTGTCGCTCTCAGCTTCGCTCTCAACCTCGACGCGTGGTTCGACTGCGCTCTCATGCTCCACTCGAGGTTCGACTTCGCTCTCATGCTCGATTTCTAGTTCAGCTTCGGACTCGAGAGTGATTGCTGAATCTGAAGATTCTTGCGCTTCAGGGCTATGCGAGTCTGCTGATTGTGACTGTTGAGCCGGCTCGGATGGTGCGTAAAGCGCGCTTAGCGATGCTGCAATTTCATCATCGTAGGCAATAAGGCCTGACGAATTTGGACCTGTCGAATTTGCGGTTGAGTTCGAGATTGATTCCGCGTGTGCGGCGTCGTGCGATTCAAACTCGGGACTGTGGATCTGATGTGGCCTGTCTGATTCGATTACTTGCTCTGACTGAGGCTCAGATTGCACGTCGTTAGGCGCTTCTGGCCGGGTCTCTAGCGCAGACTCCGGCTGCGCTTCTGATGAAACTGCTGGCTGCTCAAATTCGAGCGGCTCTAAGCCTGCGATGAGTCGACGGCCGTTTTCAATTGCGTGCATGGCCTCGGGGGTGGCTAGTTCACTAAGTCGCTGAGCCCACTCGGCAAATGCACGGTCATCCTCTTCGCGAAGAGCACTCTGGCGCTCGAGAAGCTCCATTGCCCCCAGGATGCCTGCCTCATCTGCCTGAGCCGCACCGAGTGCGTTTTGAAGTTCAATGTCAGACATTGATTTGCGAGCCGGGGGTGTGAACATAGGCGATGACTCCATACCGAAATACTAATGCCGAGGCGGTTAACCGCCTCGGCATTAGATGTTTGTGGGCCCTACCGGGCTCGAACCGATGACATCCACGGTGTAAGCGTGGCGCTCTACCAACTGAGCTAAAGGCCCCTCTTTCGAGGATCGCAGCGAACTGCAACTCGAAGAGCTTAGCGCACTTTTTGGCTAATTTGAAAACTAAAGTGAAGCGATTGCGCGATCGTACTCATCCAGGTTTCTGGCTTGACCTGGTGCAGTGACAAACTTTGCGACCAATTCGCCTTCTTTGTTGATAACAAAAGTTGCACGGTTAGAGAAGCCATTTTCTTCAAGAAACACTCCGTAGCTTTGAGCAACACCGCCGTGAGGCCAGAAGTCAGCAAGCAAAGAAAATTCATAGCCCTCTTGCTCTGCAAACTTTTTTTGCACGAACTTTGAATCAACGCTGATTGCTAGCAGTTCGATGTCTGCTCGCTGGAACTTTTCAATGTTGTCTCTTAGTTCGCACAGTTCACCGGTGCAGATTCCTGAAAATGACAAGGGATAAAAAACCAACACGACCGGCTTTTTTCCGCGGAAATCGCTGAGTTTGACGGTCTCGCCATTCTGGTTTTGCAGTGCGAATTCAGGCGCCTGGTCTCCGATGATTAGTGACATTAGTTATCTCTTTCTGCGATTGTTGTCGTTTGCTCAGAGTTTACAAACCCCTCGAACATGCAAAGCATTCCGGCAAGTCGCCCTAAACTCTTAGGAGCTTTACAAAAGCGAAAGCCCAAATCTTTTGTCTATCCCCCACGAAAGAGGATGTCAGTGTCCATCAATAATCAGGATGCCTACGCAGTTAACTCGCCAGATCAGGACCCACAAGAAACTAGCGAGTGGATTGAATCTCTTGATGCCGTTGCTCGAGTTCATGGCCGTGGTCGCGCGCGCGAAATCATGCTGAACTTGCTTCGTCGTTCACACGAGCTTCAGCTAAACGTGCCGATTATTCCAACTACTGATTACATCAACACAATTGCGCCTGAGAATGAAGCCGAGTTCCCGGGTGACGAACGCATCGAGCGCACATACCGCGCCTGGATGCGCTGGAATGCAGCAATGTTGGTCCACCGAGCACAGCGCCCTGGGGTTGGCGTGGGCGGTCACATTTCTACTTTTGCTTCTTCGGCATCGCTTTACGAGGTGGGTTTCAACCACTTTTTCAAGGGTCAAAGCCACGAAAGTGGCGGTGACCAGATTTTTATCCAGGGTCACGCGTCACCTGGGCCTTATGCACGTGCTTTTCTCGAGGGTCGACTGACTTCAGACCAACTCGATGGTTTTAGACAAGAGAAATCTCACCCAACCGGTGGCCTATCGTCTTATCCTCACCCGCGTCTAATGCCTGATTTCTGGCAGTTTCCGACTGTCTCAATGGGCATTGGCCCGATCAACGCTATTTATCAGGCGCAGGCCAACCGCTATCTAGCTGGCCGTGGGTTCAAAGACACCACCGAACAACACGTTTGGGCGTTCTTAGGTGACGGAGAGCTAGACGAAGTTGAGAGCCGTGGTGCACTGCAGCTTGCCGCAAACGAGGGCCTCGACAATCTGACTTTCGTGGTCAACTGCAACCTGCAACGCCTTGACGGTCCAGTTCGCGGAAACGGAAAGATTGTTCAAGAACTCGAGTCATTCTTCCGTGGTGCAGGTTGGAATGTAATCAAAGTGATTTGGGGTCGCGAGTGGGACACCCTACTTGCCAAAGACACCGAAGGTGCCCTTGTTGACCTAATGAACAAGACACCAGATGGTGACTTCCAGACATACAAGACTGAATCTGGTGCATTTGTTCGCGAGAACTTCTTCGGCCGCGACCCACGAACTGCCAAGCTCGTTGAGAACATGACCGACGATGAAATCTGGGGCCTCCGTCGCGGTGGTCACGACTATCGCAAAGTTTATGCGGCATACAAGTCAGCCGTCGAGCACAAGGGACAGCCAACCGTTATTTTGGCAAAAACAATTAAGGGCTTCACGCTTGGACGCTCATTCGAGGGTCGCAACGCAACCCACCAGATGAAGAAGCTCACTCTCGAGAATCTAAAGGGTTTCCGCGATGAGTTGAGAATTCCTATTTCAGATGCCCAGCTTGAAGAAAACCCTTATCAGCCGCCGTACTTCCACCCAGGTCAAGATGCTCCAGAAATTCAATACATGCACGAGCGTCGTCGCGAGCTAGGTGGATATCTACCTGAGCGTCGCAGCAAATATGTGGATTTTGCGCTTCCTGAGGCAAAGACGTACGACGTTGCCAAGGGCGGCTCGGGCACTCAAGAAGTTGCCACAACAATGGCATTCGTTCGTTTGCTAAAAGACCTACTTCGTTCACCTGGCATCGGAGAGCGAATCGTCCCGATTATTCCTGACGAGGCACGCACATTCGGAATGGATGCCTTCTTCCCTACGGCCAAGATTTACAACCCAAACGGCCAGCACTACATTTCGGTTGACCGCGAACTTTTGCTCTCATACAAAGAGAGCACCGCGGGCCAGATCTTGCACACCGGAATCAACGAGGCGGGCTCGGTTGCCGCCTTCACTG
>CALDKR010000165.1 GCA_937898095.1 uncultured Rhodoluna sp. | reverse complement strand
TGCCCGTCTTGAAGAAATCAGCAGCCAGGTCATAGTCAAGAACCGGCTTGGGCAAGTGTGTGTACTCGCTTGGAATTCTGATGTCTAACTTGAGATCTTTGCTGCCCTGTGACTCCCAGAATTGAGCGAGGAATTTGGCTGCCCCTGCCCAATCAGCAGACGGTGAGCGCTTTGCTTTGAGGTCAGCGAAGTCAACCGGAATGAACTGGACCACAGTTTTTTCATCCAACTTTGCGCGCTCGGGATAAATCGGGAATCCGGTTGCAAAATGGCGTTGTGGGTTGTTTGAAATGTCACCAGCGGCACCTGCATCAGCAATTTTGCATGGGGTCAAATCTGAGCCGAAGGTAGATAGCGCTGATGAAGGTTTTGTGTTGATCGCTGGTGGAGTCAGATAGTCGGTCGACATTATGTTCAAACCGAGTGGCCCCTTAAGTGGTTGACCGGTTTTTTGATCAATTTCTGGAGCCCCGTTTTGTGGGTGCAGTTGCCCATCTGGGCCACATGAGAGATAAGCGAGTCGCCCATTTCTAGCCTTGCCGATCACAAGATCGCTTGTTGCCTCACACTTGTCGAGCTCTTTGAACTTGGCCGACGCTGAACTAGATGAGCTCTGCTTTTTCCAGACGAGCTTTTTGCCAACCTTTTGACACTTATATGTCACGCCAGACTGGCTAATCGATTGGCCGCTCTTTGTGCAGGCTGCGCCCGCTTTGATTGCCGCCTGCGCCGGATTCAATGCCGCGATCGCAAGCGCTGCAGTTAAAAGAATTACCCCGAATTTTCTCCCCATGCAGACAGTATGGCCTCGAGGCTATTTGCATGTCCATCGGTTGTCTGGTCATGTATGGCTAAAAATAAATCACGATTTGAGCAAGGTCACCATCGAAGGCGGCTCGACTAACCTTCAACCATGAAGACATTGCGCATTATTGCCCGCAGCCTGCTTGGTTTGGCGCTGGCATTCGCCGGCACCGGTCACGTGAGTTTTGCCAGAGCTGAGTTTCAGGCTCAGGTTCCGGCTTGGGTGCCGCTTGATGCCGACCTGGTTGTTGTGCTGAGTGGATTGGTCGAAATCGGCCTTGGGCTTTGGCTGGTTTCGGGTTTCAAGCCGCAGATTGCCGGGTGGCTGACGGCGGCGTTTTTTGTGGCGATCTTTCCGGGCAACATTTCGCAGTGGCTCACCCACACCGATGCCTTCGGCCTCGACTCAGATTCAGCCCGCCTATCCCGCCTGTTCTTTCAGCCGGTGCTGGTGCTTTGGGCCCTATGGGCATCTGGTGTTATCGACACAAGGCGCAAACGCTCTAGGTGACAATCGCTAGTTTTTGCCCTTGCTCGATGCAAAAACTGATGAACCCAGAGTCACGGTTATGCCAACCAGACCAAGGCTCATGACAATGTGACCGAGGCCGGCGATGCCCGATAGCGCGGGGCCAAATTCAACACCTAGAACCTGATAGATGCCGTGCCAAACCATCATTGTTGTGGCGGTGACTAGGCCGGCGTTGAATAGCCAAAATGCCGGATTGAAAAAGCCGTGCTTGGTGAGGCCGAACTGCTTTTCGAGCAGCAACACAATCAGCAAGAAGATAAAGCCAAGGGTTAGCAGGTGAGTGTGAACCACGCTGAGCTGGGTTTTCTCGCCCTCAAAGTCATAGTGCTTGGTGAATTCGCGATAAAAAACGCCGGCAGCCAAGCCCAAAACTAGATAAGCGAGCGAAGCGAAATAGATCTTTTTCATTTTTTTACTTCCTGATTAAATGTGGCGCAACAATATGCCCGCAAAATAATTTTACAAAACAAA
>CALDKR010000164.1 GCA_937898095.1 uncultured Rhodoluna sp. | reverse complement strand
AATCGAAAATGCCCCTTCCGACAACGTCTACAAAAAGGGCGTGCTTGCAATGGCTCGTCAGGGCAACAATGCCTCAAGCATGGGCAGTCAGTTCTTTATCGTTTACAAAGATTCAGTCATTCCATCTGACTCTGTCGGCGGCTACACCGTATTCGGAACTGTGAATTCGGGTCTAGGTGCAGTCACCGCGATTGCCAAAAAGGGCGTCGCTGGTGGCGGTTATGACGGCATCCCAAATGCGAAACCTAAGCTAACCAGCATCACCGTAAAATAAGCATTGGTTCGACAGGCGAACCTTCACACACAGGAGCAATAATGCCTACCTCTACCCCATTCGGTCGCGTTGACGCCGACAACTTCGTCTATCTAATCGAGGGCGGTGTTGAACGTCAGGTGGGTCAATATCCTGGTGTTTCTCAAGAAGAGGCTCTTGCCTATTTTCAGCGCAAGTTCGCCGACCTAGAGGCTCAGGTTCGCATTCTCGAGCAGCGCGTTGCTAACAAAGTTGACGCCCAGAACCTGCGCAAAGTCGCCACCAAGCTTGCAGCCGACTTGGCTGAGCCAGCAGCCATTGGCGACCTGGCTGACCTTCGTCGTCGAGTTTCAAACTTGGATGAAAAAATTGAAGCACTGGGCGCCGTCAAGGCGGCCGAGAACAAAGAGGCATCGGTCGCTGCTCTTGCAGCGCGCGAGGCTATCGCAGCAAAGGCCGAGGCTATCGTTGCTCAAGACCCAAGCAAGATTCAATGGAAGAACTCGAGTGCCGAGATGGCCAAGCTCTTCGAAGAATGGCAGGCTAGCCAGAAGTCTGGTGTTCGAGTATCAAAGGCAGACTCAGATCCAATCTGGAAGCGCTTTTCTGCCGCCCGAACCCGCTTTGAGGGCGCAAAGCGTCAGTACTTCGCAACGCTAGATTCAGCCAACAAGGCCGCTAAGCAAGCCAAGAACGCCATCGTCGAAAAAGCCGAGGCACTTGTCGCCAAAGGCGCAGAAGCATCGCTGGACTATCGCAAGCTTCTTGATGAGTGGAAGGCCTCTGGTCGCACTCACGGCAAGGGTGATGACGCACTTTGGTCTCGTTTCAAAGCTGCTGGCGATGCAATCTATGCCGCCAAACAGGTTGCTGACGCTGCAGAAAACGTTGAGTTCACCGCAAACCTAGAGGCAAAGCTAGAGCTTCTAAAAGAAGCCGCCAAGATCGACCCGAGCAAAGACCTGGGTGAGGCAAAGAAGCAGCTTCAAGCTATTCAATCAAAGTGGGAGAAAGCCGGCAAGGTTCCTAAAGACAAGATTCGTGAAGTTGAAGACAAACTGCGCGCTATCGAGTCAAAGGTTCGCCAGGCAGAAGAAGACCACTGGCGCAAGACCGACCCAGCTGCGCAGGCTCGAGCCAACGACGTTCTGACTCAGCTCGAAGACTCAATCAAAAAGCTCGAAGCCGACCTCGCTGCAGCAACCGCTAGCAAAGACAAAAAGAAGATCGATGACGCCACCGCAGCGCTTGCAGCTCGCAAGGCTTGGCTAGAGGTCGTCAAGGCTTCACAGGCATAATTTTCGCAAAGCAAAAACCCCGAGCTTGTCTCGGGGTTTCTTTGTTTAAGCTGATAAGAGCTAGCCGTTGCTAACTCGATAGACGTCATAAACAGCCTCGATTCGACGCACGGCGTTAAGCAGGTGATCAAGCATTGATGGGTCACCCATTTCAAACACAAAACGACTTAGGGCAACCCGGTCTGATCTGGTGCTAACCGAGGCGCTAAGAATGTTAACGTGATGTTCGCTTAGCACGCGAGTTACGTCTGAAAGCAGGCCAGAGCGATCGAGAGCTTCGATTTGTATCTGAACCAAGAAAATCGATTTGGCATTTTCTGCCCAACTTACGTCCATCAAACGATCTGGTTCGAGTCGAAGCTGTTCTACGTTTTTGCAGTCATCCCGGTGAACCGACACTCCTGAGCCTCGCGTCACGAAACCAATGATTTTGTCACCTGGAACCGGGGTGCAGCACCTTGCGAGTTTCACAAGAACATCGGCATCGCCCTTGACCAAGACACCAGAATCGTTTGATCGATTGCGGTTCACACTTCGTGGTGTCGGCGGCAGCTGGAAGGCCGCCTCATCGTTCTCGTGGTCATCAGCAACGGCTGCCGAAAGCTTTTCAACAACGGATTGTGCTGAGATGTGGTTGTCGCCGATTGCTGCATATAGGCCGTCGAGGTCTGGATAGCGAAGTTCACCGGCAAGTTTGACTAGTGCATCTGAGTTCATCAAGCGCTGCAGCGGAAGATTCTGCTTGCGCATGGCCTTCGCTAATGACTCTTTGCCGTGCTCGATAGACTCTTCGCGCCGCCCGGCACTGAACCACTGCTTGATTTTGGCGCGAGCTCGAGGTGACTTCACGAAGTTCAGCCAGTCTTTGCTTGGGCCAGCGTCGGTTGACTTCGATGTGAAAATTTCGACAACATCACCAGACTGAAGCGATGTTTCTAGCGGAACAAGTCGCCCGTTGACCTTTGCGCCCATCGTGCGGTGACCAACCTCGGTGTGCACTGCATAGGCGAAGTCAACCGGCGTCGCTCCCCCTGGCAAACCAATTACGCGGCCCTTTGGAGTAAAGACATAAACCTCTTTGGCACCAATCTCGAAGCGAAGAGAATCAAGAAATTCCGATGGATCTTGGGTCTCAGCTTGCCAGTCGGTTAGGTGCTTCAGCCAGGCCAAATCTTCTTCGGCGGTGATATCTTTTTTGCCCGCCTGCTCTTTGTATTTCCAGTGAGCGGCGACACCATATTCGGCGCGCTGATGCATCTCGTTTGTGCGTATTTGAATCTCAACCGGTCTGCCGTTTGGGCCCATCACGGTTGTGTGAAGTGACTGATACAGGTTGAATTTCGGCATCGCGATGTAATCTTTGAATCGCCCTGGCATAGGGTTCCATCGAGCGTGAATCGAACCAAGCACTGCATAGCAATCGCGCACCTCAGGCACTAGAACACGGATGCCTACGAGGTCATAGATGTCATCGAATTCGCGGCCGCGAACAACCATTTTTTGATAAATGCTGTAATACTGCTTAGGCCTGCCGGCGACCTTGCCCTTGATCTTGTTGGACTTCAGGTCGTCTTCGATGGCGCCGATAACCTGCTCGATGAACTCTTCGCGTTTTGGTGTGCGCTGCTTGACCAGATTTACGATTTCTTCATAAACCTTCGGATAGAGCACGGCAAAAGAGATGTCTTCGAGTTCCCATTTGATGGTGTTGATTCCGAGTCGGTGCGCGAGCGGCGCATAGATTTCAAGGGTTTCTTGAGCTTTGCGGCGAGCAGATTCTTCGGGAACGAACTTCCAGGTTCGGGCATTGTGAAGTCGGTCGGCAAGTTTGATCACCAAAACTCGGATGTCTTTTGACATGGCAACGACCATTTTGCGAACGGTCTCAGCCTGTGCATTTTCGCCGAATTTAACTTTGTCTAGCTTTGTGACACCATCGACTAGCATCGCAACTTCATCACCAAAATCAGACTTGAGCTCATCAAGCGAATAGTCAGTGTCTTCAACGGTGTCGTGAAGCAGCGAGACCGCCAGGGTAATGGGGCCTATGCCTAAATCGGCAAGTATTTTGGTAACCGCCAGTGGGTGGGTTATGTATGGCTCACCGCTTTTGCGCTTCTGGTCGCGATGCGCGTGCTCGGCAGTGATGAAGGCACGATCGATAATCGACAGGTCTGCACGTGGGTGATTAGCTCGAGCGACTCGAAGAATGTCAGAAAGCTCGGCTCCATAGGCGCCAGGTCGACTAAATAGTCTCGGCAGTCTGCTTCGAAGTCTCGCGATGCTGCCAGTTGGCGTTGCGTCTGTCATTCGAAGACCTCGAAACTAGTTAGCTAGAGCCTTGGCTGCTGCCTTTTTATATTTTGCTTCACCCTCACGAAGGTGAGAATAAGCCGGAGCCGCAATGAAAATCGTTGAATATGTTCCAACTATGATTCCGACGAACAATGCAAGTGAGATGTCACGCAGGGTGCCAGCGCCGAGCAGGGTTCCGCCGATAAACAAAATGGCAGCAACCGGCAGAACGGCAACGATCGAGGTGTTGATTGAGCGAACCAAGGTCTGGTTGATTGCCAAGTTCACACGCTCTGCGAATGTGGCAGTTTCGCTGAATTCAACCTCAAAGGTGTTTTCACGAATCTTGTCGAAGACCACGACTGTGTCATAAAGCGAATAGCCAAGAATGGTCAAGAATCCAATTACAGCTGCGGGAGTGACCTCAAAGCCAAGTGCGCCATAGACACCAGCGGTGATCACAAGGTCGTGCGCAAGGGCAATCATCGCTGCGGCAGACATCTTGAGGGTTCTGAAATAGAGGGCCATCAAGATGGCAGCCAAAATAACGAAGACAATTAGTCCGGTTAGAGCCTTTTGAGTGACGTCGGCACCCCAGTTTGCACCAATGAACGAGCTGGCAACTGCTGAAGAGTTCACGCCATATGCATTCGCTAGTGCAACACGAACAGACTCTGACTGAGTCGCCTCAAGTGACTCAGTCTGAATGCGAATCGCGTCAGTTCCAACTGCAGTTACAACCGGGTTCGAGTTAGCAACGACACTCTGAACCGCGTCGATTGCCTTCTTCTGGTCAGACTGGCTAATGCCGCTAACGCGAAACTCTGAACCACCCTTGAACTCGATTCCGAAATTGAAACCCCCGCGGGCTGCAGGCAGAGCAACCGCGAGAGCGATCATGATTGCGGCAACGATGTAGAACACCTTGCGCTTGCCAATGAAATCGACAGAGCGCTTGCCGGTGTATAGGTCGTTACCGAATTCACTGAACTTTGACATTAGTTCTTTTCTCCTGAGTTCGAAGCTGAGCCAGCTGACTTGCGCTCGGCAAGGGTCTGAC
>CALDKR010000163.1 GCA_937898095.1 uncultured Rhodoluna sp. | reverse complement strand
ATGATCAGCGCTACGCAATGGCGGTGCTCAACACGGTTCTCGGTGGCGGCATGAGCTCAAGGCTCTTTCAAGAAATACGTGAAAAGCGCGGGCTTGCTTATTCGGTCTATTCGTTCAATCAGGGTTATTCAGATGCCGCTTATTTCGGCTTGTATGCCGGGTGTTCGCCGGCAAAAACTGCAGAAGTAACCAGGTTGATGATCGCTGAATTTGAAAAAATCGCGGCCGATGGCATCACTGAGGCTGAGCTCGAATTGGCAAAGGGAAACATCAGCGGTTCTTTGGCGCTCAAGTTCGAGAGCACCCAGGCCCGCATGAGTCGCTTGGCTAGTGCCGAAATCGTTCAGGGGCAGTTCATCGATCTAGATCAAACCTTTGCGTCATTCGACGCAGTGACTAATGATCAAGTGATGGCGTTGGCAAAAGATTTGCTAACCAAAGAGCGTTCGATTGTGGCGGTTGGCGATGTTAAGTCGAAGGTATTCGACGAGTTCATCTAACCTAGTTCTGTGACTATCAAAATTGCCGTAGTAGGCGCAACCGGAAGAATGGGCAAACTAGCCCTTGACCTAATTGATGCTGCTCAAGATCTAACCTTGCATGCCGCGCTCGACTCTAAATCAGAGCTTTCTGATGCGCTGGGTGCAGATGTTATTTTCGAGGTGACAAAGCTCGAAGTCAGCGAAAAGGTTGTCAATTTTGCGGTCACCAACAACATGAAAATCGTTGTCGGCACAAGCGGTTGGTCAGCGGCCAAATTGGCGGTTTTAGAACACGACCTCGAGTCAACAGCCGCCGGCGTTCTGGTTATTCCAAACTTCTCAATTGGCTCAATGCTCGCCTCATCGTTCGCAGCTCAGGCGGCTAAGTTCTTTAACTCAATCGAGATCGTTGAAGCGCATCACGCCGGCAAAATCGATTCACCTTCAGGCACCGCAGTTCGAACTGCCGAGATGATCGCCGAAGCACGCAAACATCTAACTCAGCCACTGATTCCTGGAGTTGGACAACAGGCGCGCGGCGAGGTTGTCGCTGGCGTTCCAATTCACTCATTGCGCCTTGCCGGCGTCTCGGCGAAGCAGGATGTTTTGTTTGGCGGAGACTCAGAGCTGTTGACGATTTCGCACGAAACTAGCTCGGTCCAGGCCTACGCCTTCGGAATTTTGATGTGCCTTCGTGTCGCTGTCAAAACTCAGGGATTGCTGGTCGGCCTCAAGTCGGTTTCAGACCTAGCTATCGAAAGCTAATGGCAAAATTTCAATCCGGTGCCAAAGTTGGCGCTATTGCAACCGCTGGCCTAACGCTGATGTATGTCGCCATCCTGGGGCAGCATGGTTGGCTTCTGGTCACCTCGGCTGATCCGCTTCAGGTCACATTTGGCGCGTTGATTTTGGCTTTTCCGGCGTTTGCAATTTTTTCTCTGGTGCGTGAATTCAGATTCGGAATCGCGGTCGAAAAACTTGGATCGGTGCTTGAAGCAGAGAACGACTGGCCTAGATTCAATTTCGAACTGCGCCCAAGTGGTCGCCCAACCAAAGAGTCTGCCCGCGCAGAATTTGAGGTTTACAAAGCCAAAACCGAGGCCGACCCCAACAATTGGAGAATCTGGTTTGCACTTGGTTTGACCTACGACGCCGCTGGAGACAGAGCCAGGGCGAGGTCGGCTATGCGCGAGGCGATTCGCCTATTTAGTGGCGAATAACACCGATTCGTTTTAGCCCCAGATAAATCTGGCAGCCTAGGCAATAGCCAAACGCAGCGTTCAAAAATGCGGCAACAAAAGCTGCTGCGGCCGCAATTGCCAACCCGAGCTCAAGCCCAAACAGCCCTAAAACGAGGCCAACAGAAGCCACTAGCAAGCCAACTGTCTGCGCGAAACGTGGTGGGCGCGGGTCTTCTAGTTCGGTCGGTGGCTTTAGGCGAGGGCGAATCAAAGTTCGAAACAGCCATCCGTATGGGTGATTTGCGGTGCCATACAGCGAGCCGATGGCGAACAAAAATGTGATCACTCCAAGCAGTGCAAATGCTGCCTTGAAAGTTAGTGGATCGATTGCCAAAAACACTGTCACCAGCAGCAGGGCAGAGGTGATCGAGGCACCGAATCTTGGCCCACGCGGGTCGATGCCAGCCGGGGTTTTGTCGGTTGCAGTGCTGCTCATGATATCTCCAGTTTCGCTAGTTCTTCGCTGATTACATTCGGTCTTGGGGTGCCGCCAATTCGAGCCTTTACAACCCCGTTGCCGTCTAAAACTAATGTCGTTGGTGTTTGCAACACATTGAAATGCGCGGCCAGATCCATTCGGTGAGTGACATCAACCTCAACATGCAAAAGATCTTTTTTCTGTTGCTCTAGTTGGCCAAAATACCGTGCGGTCTGCGCGCACTGGCTGCATACTTCGCTTGAAAATTGCAGCAGAGTCGCACGCTTGCCAAATTTCGTCACTGGCTTGCCACTCTTGATAGCCAGCAATTTGCCCAAATCAACCTGTTCGCCAGACTTTATGCGCTTAGCTCGGCCGATGCTTGCCCGCCAATAGATTCCGAGCAAAGTCGACACCACAATCAATGTGGCAATCAACGCGATTTTCGACTCGAAAGGCATAAGCACAAGAATAATTTGCTCAGCCCTCAAGGTTGCCTGTCTTACGAATTCTTACGCCCCCGCACCGATAGGCTGTTGAGGTGTCTGAAATTATTTTTCGAAGCGACGTTACTGTCGAATTAGTTCGTGGCCATGCGGCCGACTCTGATGTTCTTTTTGCAGCCCGAGTTTCAACTCAGGGCGAGCAAACTCTCGAGAGCGCTGCGGCAAACATCGATGCATCTGAAGACGAAAAGCGCAACAAGGGTCTAATCAACTACCTAATGCGCGACCGTCACGGCTCACCTTTTGAGCACAACTCACTGACTTTCTATGTTCAGGCGCCAATTTTTGTGTTCCGCGAATTTATGCGTCACCGCATTGCTAGCTACAACGAAGAATCTGGTCGCTACAAAGAGCTTGCGCCGGTTTTCTATGTTCCAGCGCCAGAGCGCAACTTGGTTCAGGTCGGCAAAACCGGCCACTACGAGTTCTTGCCTGGCTCTGCTGAGCAGGTTGCCTTGGTCGAACAAGAGTCGCGCACTGCCAGCATCCACGCCTACGAGTCATACAAGCGCATGCTTGAGGCTGGCGTGGCTCGTGAAGTTGCACGAATTGTCTTGCCGCTCAACACCTATTCGAGCATGTATGTAACCATGAACGCTCGCGCACTGATGAACTTCTTGAGTTTGCGCACCAAGCGTGAAGGCACTCACTTTCCTTCATTCCCTCAGCGCGAAATCGAAATGTGCGCCGAAAAGATGGAAGAAGAGTGGGCAAAGCTCATGCCTTACACCTATGAGGCATTCAACGCCAACGGTCGCGTAGCTCCATAAAACCTAACGATTCAGAACCTAGCGGGTGAGCCTTTTGGCTCACCCGCTAGTCTTTACCTATGCCTCACAACGCAAAAGACATTTTTGGCCAGACTCTGGTTGCCTTGGTCACGCCGATGACCGACGCCGGCGAAGTCGACTGGGCTTCAACCGAAAAGCTAATCGACTATGTAATTTCAAATGGCGCAGACGGTGTTGTCGTCACCGGAACCACTGGCGAG
Organism: uncultured Rhodoluna sp.; assembly: GCA_937898095.1. Classification (GTDB taxonomy): domain Bacteria; phylum Actinomycetota; class Actinomycetes; order Actinomycetales; family Microbacteriaceae; genus Rhodoluna. Next base: position 2,907 of record CALDKR010000163.1, on the reverse strand, counting down.
ACCAGCACTCTAACTGACGCCGAAAAATTGAAGCTCGTTGAGGTTGGCAAGTCTGTGGCCAGTGGCCGAGCCAAGATCATCACCGGCGGTGGTTCAAACGAAACCGCTCACGCAATGCAGCTTTACAAAGCCAGCGAAAAAGCTGGCGCTGACGGTGTCATGGTGGTCACGCCTTATTACAACAAGCCAACTCAGGCCGGCGTGCTGACTCACTTCCGTCTCATCGCCGACTCAACCGACTTGCCAGTCATCCTGTATGACATTCCTGGCCGCGCTGGCATCGCGATTTCTCACGACACATTTTTGCGCGCTGCGAAGCACCCAAACATCGTTGCAGTCAAAGACGCTAAGGGCGACCTTGCTCAGGCATCGCGAATCATGAACGAAACCGACCTAATTTATTTTTCTGGCGACGACGCAAACGTTTTGCCTCACGTGTCGATTGGTGCCACCGGCATGATTAGCGTGACTGCAAACATCGCCCCGGCGGCATACCGCGAAATGATGGACGCCACTAATCGCAATGATTTTCATCACGCTCTAAAGGTTCACAACTCGCTAGAACCGCTTCAGCGTGCCGCAATGACTCACGTTCCAGGCACTGTCGCTGCAAAATACATTTTGCACGGCCTAGGAATCATCAGCAGTCCACGCGTTCGTTTGCCGCTGGTTGGCCCTGAAGACGCCGAGGCATTCCGCATTGAAACCGACATCGAAAAAGTTGGCCAAGTTAGCGGCTTGAGCTTTGATAACTTCCGTCCAGATCGCAATGCAGCTGCCGGTGGCGCGCTGCCAAAGGTGGCTGGCACAACCAGATAGTCGATATCGACATCTAAGTAAGGAACCCAAATGGTTCAAACTTTGCCAAACCCGGCACCGCTTCGCCCTGGAGTGTTGCGCATCGTTCCGCTCGGCGGAATCGGTGAAATTGGTCGCAACATGACCGTCTTTGAAATTGACGGAAAGTTGCTGATTGTCGATGTTGGCGTGCTCTTTCCTGAGGAGCATCAGCCGGGCGTAGACGTAATTTTGCCCGATTTTGGCTACATTGAAAATCGCCTGGATGATGTCGTCGGAATCGTGCTTACCCACGGTCACGAAGATCACATCGGTGGCGTTCCATACCTGCTTCGTCTTCGCGAAGACATTCCAATTCTTGGGTCGGCCCTTACCCTCGCATTCATTGAAGCGAAACTTAAAGAACACCGAATCGACCCATACACGTTGACTGTTTCCGAGGGTCAGCGCGAGCAATTAGCCGGATTCAACCTTGAGTTTGTTGCGGTAAATCACTCAATTCCCGACGCGCTTGCTGTGGTTATTCGCACCAAGGGCGGCAGCGTTTTGCACACCGGTGACTTCAAGATGGACCAGCTGCCACTTGATGGTCGCCTAACCGACCTTCGCTCATTTGCCAGAATTGGCGAAGAAGGCCTCGACCTATTTCTCTGCGATTCAACCAATGCTGATGTTCCGGGCTTCACCCCGCTTGAAAAAGACATCGGCCCAGTCATCGAGTCTGTTATGGCCAAGTCGCGCCGACGTGTGATTGTGGCTTCGTTTTCGTCACACGTTCACCGCGTTCAGCAGGTCATTGATGCCGCCGCTGCAAACAACCGCAAGGTTGCCCTGGTTGGCCGCTCTATGGTTCGAAACATGCAAATTGCTTCTGAACTGGGCTATCTCAAGGTTCCTGATGGCATTCTGATTGACAGCAAGCACGCCCGAGACATTCCAGAAAACCAACTGGTATACATGTCAACTGGTTCGCAGGGCGAGCCAATGGCCGCCTTGGCGCGCATGGCAAACCTTGAACATGAAATCGAAGTCGGCGAGGGTGACACCGTAATTCTCGCGAGTTCGCTAATTCCCGGCAACGAGAACGCTGTCTATCGCGTGATCGACAGTCTGACCAAACTCGGGGCCAATGTTGTCCACAAGGGCAATGCAAAAGTTCACGTCTCGGGCCACGCAGCGGCTGGCGAGCTGCTGTATTGCTACAACATTTTGAAACCAAAAAACGTTATGCCAGTGCACGGCGAATATCGTCACCTGATCGCCAATGGTCGATTGGCTGAGCAGACCGGTGTGCCTCACGAGCGCGTTTTGATAACCGAAGACGGTTGGGTTGTTGACCTAGAGGATGGCATTGCCGAAGTAGTCGGCGCGGTTGAATGCGGATTGCTATTTGTTGACGGAAAAACGGTTGGCAAGATCACCGAAGATGACCTAAAAGATCGTCGCGTTCTTGCGCAAGAAGGCTTCATATCGATTTTTTGTGTTGTTGACCACAATGGCCGCGTCGTGGTTGGGCCTGAAATTCGAGCACGTGCGTTCGCTGAAGAAGACCATGTATTCGATGATGTGCGACCGCAGATTGAGCGTGCGCTCGCCGAGGCTGCTGGTGAGGGTGTGCGTGACACGCATGCCCTTCAACAAGTTATTCGGCGCACAATCGGCACTTGGGTGAACAAGCGGCACCGCCGTCGTCCGATGATTATTCCTGTCGTTGTAAAACAGCAGTAATCGAGGCTAGGGCCGCAGCAATTTCGGGGAGCCTGCAGGCTTTCAGGGGTGCTCGCTGTTAGTTTTGAGACATGGCAGCGCGCAGACCAACTTCACCTAGACCTGCTCCAAAACGGGGCAGCGCTTCAACTGCTTCGCGCAAACCAAAACCAGCCTCAAGGGCTGCCGCGCCAGCGTCAAGAAATTCGATTCGACCACAGCGCCAAGCCGCTCCTGCAGCGCGCAACGAGTTTGACCGACCTTCAGGTTTTTGGGGTGCTTTGGTCGGCATCTACATGTTTTTCGCAAACGCCACTGGTCAGGGTGCTAGGGCGCTAAGCCCCGACAAAATCTCACGCGAAGAGCGTCGTGACGGTCTTCCATTTTTCCTATTTCTACTCT
>CALDKR010000162.1 GCA_937898095.1 uncultured Rhodoluna sp. | reverse complement strand
TAACCGTGACTGACGGAAAACTAGTCAGCGGCGGTTCGCGCTAATGCAAAAATACATAGTCTCGGCGCTTTTGCTGGTTGCATTCGTTTCGCTGGTTGCACTCGCAATTCGAGTTTGGCTGAACCGACGAAGCACGCAAGAGCAGGTTCTAGAGCAGCCACTTGCCGTCTTCGAGAGTGAAACGCTCAAGTCAGCTTCGGGTTTTTATGTTGCAACTACATTTGCCGGTGAGCCACTAAATCGAGTTTCTGCGTTTGGCCTAGGGCACCGAGGCAAGGCTGATTTTGAATTGTCGATCGAAGGAATCTCGATCATTCGACAGGGCGAGAAGTCATTTGCCATTGGCAGGGCCGACATATTGGCCATTTCGCTGCAACAGGGCACGATTGACCGAGTTGTTGAGTCAGAAGGCTTAATTTCTATCGTCTGGCGGCTGGGCAAGTCATCAGTTGAAACCAGCCTGCGAATCGTCGACAAGTCTGCGCGCGCGAGCTTTTATGCAGCGCTAGAAAATTTAGCAAGTAAGGAAGTCAAAAATGACTAAGGCAATTTTGTTGCTCGAAGACGGCCGTGCATTCACCGGCCGTGCATACGGGCGCGTCGGCAAGACTCTTGGCGAGGCGGTGTTCGCGACCGGCATGACCGGCTATCAAGAGACATTGACCGACCCGTCGTATGCCGGGCAGATTGTGGTTCAGACCGCGCCGCACATTGGCAACACCGGAGTAAACAGTCGCGATGAAGAGTCCCGCAAAATCTGGGTCGCTGGATATGTAGTGCGCGATGCGTCTCGTGTGGTCAGCAACTTTAGAGCTGAAACTTCGCTCGATGCTGAGCTTGAGAAATTCGATGTCGTTGGCATTTCAAATGTTGACACGAGAGCGCTAACTCGCCACCTGCGTTCGGCCGGATCAATGCGTGCTGGAATTTTCTCGGGCGCAGACGCGGAACGGCCTATTGCCGAGCTTCTTGCTGAGGTTCAAGGGTCTGTCAAAATGCAGGGGCTATCGCTTAGCGATGCAGTAACTGTGTCGCAACCGTATTCAGTATCAGCCGAAGGCGAGCGCATTGGCAAGGTTGCAATCGTTGACCTCGGAATCAAGAATTCGACAATTGAACACATGGCGGCTCGTGGCCTTGAAGTTGAGGTTTTTCCGGCCAAGGTCGACGCGGCAACTTTGCTAAACGCCAAAGCCGACGCAGTGTTCTACAGCAACGGCCCTGGTGACCCTGAGGCGGCGCAAGGCCAAGTTGAGGTTCTTCAGCAGGTTCTAAAAGCCGGTGTTCCCTTCTTCGGAATCTGCTTTGGCAATCAGCTTCTCGGTCGAGCACTTGGCTTCGGAACATACAAGTTGCCGTTTGGACACCGCGGAATTAATCAGCCTGTGCTAGACCGCAAGACCGGCAAAGTTGAAGTCACCGCGCACAACCACGGGTTCGCTGTGAAAATCGATGGCGGCCCTGAGGTAGTCAGCCCAGCCGGTTTCGGCCGCGTTGCCGTCAGTCACGTTTCGCTAAACGACAACTGCGTTGAGGGTCTAGAGTGCCTCGATATTCCCGCATTCTCAGTTCAATATCACCCAGAGGCCGCTGCCGGCCCACACGATTCCAGCTATCTTTTCGACCGTTTGGTTGACCTGATTCAGACCAGCAAGAAGGCCAAATAATGCCAAAGCGTTCAGACATCAAAAGCGTTCTAGTTATCGGCTCTGGGCCGATTGTTATCGGTCAGGCTTGTGAGTTTGACTATTCAGGCACCCAGGCATGTCGCGTTTTGCGCGAAGAGGGCATCCGTGTGATTTTGGTGAACTCAAACCCGGCCACCATTATGACCGACCCTGACTTTGCCGACGCCACCTATGTCGAGCCGATCACGCCTGAGGTGATCGAAACCATCATCGCCAAAGAGCGCCCTGATGCTGTTTTGCCAACCCTTGGTGGTCAGACCGCGCTAAATGCGGCTATGGCCCTTCACGAGCGCGGCATTCTTGAAAAATATGACGTTGAGCTCATCGGTGCCAAGGTTGACGCCATCAAGAAGGGTGAAGACCGCCAAATCTTCAAGCAGCTAGTGCTTGACGCAGGAGCCGATGTAGCTAAGTCAGTTATCTGCGGCACCCTTGACCAAGCTCTTGCTGCGGTTGAAGAGCTGAAGTATCCAGTTATGGTTCAGCCTTCTTTCACCATGGGTGGCCTGGGTTCTGGTTTTGCATACGACGAAGAAGACCTTCGTCGAATCGTTAGCTCTGGTTTGCAGGCTTCGCCAGTGACCGAGGTTTTGCTTTCTGAGTCGATTTTGGGCTGGAAAGAATACGAGCTTGAAATGATGCGTGACAAGAATGACAACTGCATCGTGGTCTGTTCGATTGAAAACGTTGACCCGGTCGGTGTGCACACCGGTGATTCAATAACCGTCGCTCCGGCACTGACCCTGACTGACCGCGAGTTTCAGAACCTTCGCGACATCAGCATCGACATCATTCGCGCCGTTGGTGTCGACACCGGCGGTTGCAACATTCAGTTTGCAGTGAACCCAGAAAATGGGCGCGTGGTGGTCATCGAAATGAACCCACGCGTTAGCCGCTCGTCGGCACTGGCTTCAAAAGCAACCGGATACCCAATTGCGAAAATTGCAGCGAAACTAGCGATTGGCTACACACTTGACGAGATTCCTAACGACATCACCAAGGTAACCCCAGCCTCATTCGAGCCAACTCTTGACTACATCGTGGTTAAGGTTCCTCGTTTTGCTTTTGAGAAGTTTCCTGCCGCAAACCCAACCTTGACCACCACCATGAAGTCGGTTGGTGAGGCGATGGCGATCGGTCGCAACTACACCCAGGCTTTGCAAAAGGCACTGCGCTCACTTGAGCGTCGCGGCAGCTCATTCCACTGGAATGATGATCCTGCAAACGTGGCAGAGCTACTTGAGCAAATCAAAACTCCGACCGATGGTCGAATCGTTTTGGTCCAGCAGGCATTACGCGCTGGCGCAACTGCAGAGCAGGTTTTTGAATCAACCAAAATCGACCCTTGGTTTATCGACCAGATGGTCTTGATCAACGAGGTTGCCGACGAGATTGCAGCTGCGACCGAACTCAGTGGTGAGATCATTTCCCTAGCCAAAGAACATGGATTCAGCGACTCACAAATCGCCTCACTTCGTGGTGTCACTGAGGCAGAAATTCGTTCCTTCCGCCACAGCATCGGTCTTCGACCTGTCTATAAGACCGTCGACACCTGCGCCGGAGAGTTTCCGGCGGAAACCCCTTATCACTACAGCACCTATGAGCAAGAGACTGAGGTCACTCCATCTGACCGAAAGAAGGTCGTCATTCTTGGCTCTGGTCCAAACCGCATCGGTCAGGGTGTTGAGTTTGACTACTCGTGTGTTCACGCCTCATTTGCTTTGAGTGATGCTGGTTATGAAACCATCATGATCAACTGCAACCCAGAGACAGTCTCGACTGACTATGACACCTCAGACCGCCTCTATTTCGAGCCGTTGACCCTTGAAGACGTGCTTGAGGTAATTCACGCAGAGCAACAGAGTGGCGAGCTAGTTGGTGTGGTGGTTCAGCTTGGAGGCCAAACGGCACTTGGTCTAGCGCAGGGGCTCAAGGCGGCTGGAATTCCAATTCTCGGAACCAGCCCAGATGCAATCGACCTAGCCGAAGAGCGAGGTTTGTTCCAGAAGATTCTCGATGATGCTCGCTTGCTTGCGCCGGCCAACGGAACCGCAGTCACTCTGGCAGAGGCCGAGGTAGTGGCCGCTCGAATTGGCTATCCGGTTCTGGTTCGCCCATCGTTTGTTTTGGGTGGTCGTGGAATGGAAATCGTCTATGACCAAGACTCGCTAGTCGATTATTTTGATCGCATTGCCGACCAAGGCATCGTTGGGCCAACTACGCCGCTGCTGGTTGACCGATTCTTAGACAACGGCATTGAAATCGACATCGACGCGCTATTCGACGGCGAAGAACTCTATGTCGGCGGTGTAATGGAGCATATCGAAGAGGCTGGAATTCACTCTGGCGACTCGAGCTGCACCCTTCCTCCGGTGACGATGAGCGATGCGCAGATTGCCCGCGTGCGCGAAGCGACATACAAGATTGCCAAGGGAATTGGCGTCAAGGGTCTAATCAACGTGCAGTTCGCGCTCGCCCAAGATGTGCTTTATGTTCTTGAGGCAAACCCTCGCGCATCACGCACAGTGCCTTTTGTCTCGAAGGCGCTGGGAATCACGCTCGCCAAGGCTGCCTCGCTCGTGATGGTCGGCAAAACCATCAAAGAGCTGGTCGCCGAAGGGCACTTGCCAAAGCTTGACGGAACCTACATTCCGGCTGGTTCACCTATTTCGGTAAAAGAGGCGGTTCTTCCGTTCAAACGCTTCGCCACTAAAGACGGCCGATTTGTCGACTCGCTATTGGGCCCAGAAATGCGCTCGACCGGTGAAGTCATGGGCATCGACGTTGATTTTCCGAAGGCGTTTGCCAAGAGTCAGGCTGCAGCCTCGAGTGCTTTGCCAACCTCAGGAACCATCTTCATCTCGGTTGCCGACCGCGACAAGCCACAGGTGCTCTTGCCGGTTCGCCGACTTCAGCAGTTGGGTTACAAGATTCTTGCCACTGCCGGCACCGCTGAGATTTTGTCTCGTCACGGAATCGAAGTCAGCACCGTGCGCAAGCACAGCGATGACAGTGCCGGGGGAGATTCGCCTTCGATTGTTGATCTAATCAATGCGGGTCAGGTCGATGTAGTGGTGAACACGCCATCGGGTTCAAGTGCTCGCAAAGACGGCTATGAAATTCGCGCGGCAACCACTGCAGCCGACAAGGCAATCTTCACAACGATTGCCCAGCTCAGTGCCGCAATAGGCTCGTTTGAGACAGTGATTGCCGGCGGCTTCGATGTGAAGTCACTGCAAGAGCACTCGGCAGATCGGGCGGCAGCGCTTGTCTAGCACCTTTGGAGCCAAACTGGCGCAGGCCTTTGAGACCTATGGGCAACTTTGCGTGGGCATTGACCCGCACGAAGAGCTTTTGCTCGAGTGGAACCTGCCCGTTTCAGCCAAGGGTGTTCACGAATTTGCTAGTCGCGTGCTCGATGCATCGGTCGGTCGTGTCGGCATTATCAAGCCACAGGTGTCGTTTTTCGAGCGCTTTGGCTCAAAGGGTTTCGAGGCTCTTGAGCACCTAGCTCATGAAGCACAAAAGACTGACCTTGTGGTCATCATGGATGCCAAGCGTGGCGACATCGGAACCACTATGGCGGCCTACTATGAGGCGTGGCTGGGCAAACAGGCAAGCATGCCCTGCTCTGCTCTGACCGTTTCGCCTTATCTTGGCTTTGATTCGCTAAAGCAAGTTATGGCCGATTCAGCCGAACGCGGCAAGGGGCTTTTTGTTCTAGCTGCAACTTCAAACCCCGAGGGCGCTTCATTGCAAAAGGCCGCGGTTGGCTCAACGACAATCGCAGCAGACATCTGGCGCAGACTCGGCGAGGTTAACTCGATCACCGCTGGCGCAAACGACACACTTGGCTCATTCGGGGCAGTGATTGGCGCAACTTTGAGTTTGAATGCTTTCGGTCTCGGAGAAATCCAGAATCAGCGCCCCGAGGTTGCCACGCCAATTCTTGCCCCAGGTTTTGGTGCACAGGGAGCAGAGCTAACCGACCTGACTCGACTGTTCGGTGAGTCTTCAAACAGTGTGATTGCGTCGGTTTCTAGAAGCGTGCTTAGGTCAGGCCCACAGAGCCTTGCAATGTCGATCGACATTGCCAAATCCGAGCTAGAGGCCGGCCTCAGATGACAGCTAATTTGACGGTGATTGCGGGCCCTACAGCCGTTGGCAAAGGCACTGTGATCAAGAGCATTCTTGAGGATCATCCTGAAATTGCCCTTTCAGTTTCGGCAACCACTCGCGCACCGCGACCTGGCGAAGTCGATGGGGTCAGCTATTTCTTTATGACCAAGACTGAATTTGAGGCCAAAATCGCCCAGGGCGAGATGCTTGAGTGGGCTCAGGTTCACGGCGACAACTACTATGGCACTCCAAAACAACCAGTGCTTGACGCCCTAGCCAGCGGCAAACAGGTGATTCTTGAAATTGACCTTCAGGGTGTTCGTCAGGTGCGACAGGCCTGGCCGACGGCAAAATTCATCTTCATTGCACCGCCAAGCTGGGATGAACTGGTTCGCCGCCTTCAAGGTCGCGGCACCGAAACTGAAGAGCAGATGGCGAAGCGTCTTGAGACGGCTAAAGCTGAGCTTGCGGCTGAATCTGAATTTGATTTCACCGTGGTGAACAATGAGGTAGCCGAATGCGCCGCTGAAGTCGTAGAATTGATGAAGTCTTAGCGAACGTTTCTTCGCAAAAATCGAGGCCTTAGGTCACCGAAAGTAAAAGGTAATTTCATGTCTGAAAAACTAGTTGGAATCGTTAACCCTGCAATCGACTCATTGATGCAAAAGGTTGACTCAAAATACGAACTAGTGATCTTCGCTTCAAAGCGCGCTCGTCAGATCAATGACTACTACTCAGCACTTCACGAGGGCTCACTTTTCAACAACGTTGGCCCACTTGTCGAGACCACTGTCGACGAGAAGCCGCTAACCATTGCGATGCACGAGATCGACCAGAACAAACTTTCAAAAACCGCTGCTGAATAGCCGCTAATGCGAGTTGTCGTTGGCATCACGGGTGGCATCGCCGCCTATAAAGCAACTGCAATCGTTCGTCTCCTAACCGAGGCCGGCCACACGGTCAAAGTTGTTCCAAGCCAAAACGCATTGCGCTTTATTGGCGCCACAACGCTCGAGGCGCTCTCTCACAACACAGTCGACGCCGATCTCTACACCGACGTTGCTGACGTTAAGCACATTGAATTAGGCAAATCTGCTGATCTTGTGATTGTCGCCCCGGCAACCGCGTCTTTCATTGCGCGCACCGCGGCCGGCATCGCCGATGACCTGCTCGGCAACGTGATCCTTGCCACCAACGCGCCAGTGGTTATTGCGCCAGCTATGCATACTGAAATGTGGCTTAATAAGGCGACCGCAGACAACGTTGCAAAACTTCGTGACCGTGGAGTTGTGGTTATTGAACCGGCCTCAGGTCGACTGACTGGCTCAGACACTGGCATTGGGCGCTTGCCTGAACCAGAAGAAATCGTCGAACAGGCGCTGCGCGCTCTGCCCGCTGGCGATCTAACTGGTCGGCGACTTCTAATCACCGCTGGCGGAACTCAAGAGGCAATTGACCCGGTTCGTTTTATTGGCAACCGGTCATCAGGCAAGCAAGGCATCGCCATTGCTTCTGAAGCGGTTCGTCGAGGCGCGCAAGTGACCCTAATCGCCTCGAACATCGAAGAGATTCCTGATGGTGTCGGCGACGTTATTTTGGCCAGAACGGCCCTCGATGTTGCCAACGCCGTAAACGAGCAATTGCCAGTTCATGACGCGCTGATCATGGCGGCCGCAATTGCCGACTATCGAATCGAAAACCAGTCGCCACTTAAGCTCAAGCGCGGTGAGCTCGGCGCTCGAATCAGCCTTGATCTAGTTGCCAACCCCGACATTTTAAAGTCAGCAGTTGAGCGCATAAAGACCGAGGGTCTAAACGTTGTGTCGGTTGGCTTCGCAGCAGAAACCGCAGGCAGCGAAGATGCCCTGACCCGTTTGGCACAGCGCAAGCTGATCGAAAAAGGTTGCGACATTTTGGTAGCCAACGACGTTTCGGGCGGAGCAGTTTTCGGTTCTGACAGTAATTCGGTTCTGATTCTGACCGCTTCGGGTTCGGCAACTGGCCGCAGCGGTTCAAAGAAGGCGACTGCAAATCAACTGCTAGACATGCTGGCCGATTCGCTTAGCAAATAGCCGTTCTTCGACGTCTGAGGTCACAACTAAACTTGGCGATTATGAGCAATCTTCGACTTTTCACCTCTGAATCTGTGACCGAGGGTCACCCTGACAAAATCTGCGACCAGATTTCAGACACGATTCTCGATGCAATGCTTGAACAAGACTCGGCATCTCGCGTTGCGGTCGAGACCATGGTTACAACCGGGCTGGTGCATGTTGCCGGCGAAGTCACCACCGAGGGCTACGTCGAGATTCCTAAACTCATCCGCGAGAAAATACGCGCTATTGGCTACACATCTTCAGACATCGGATTCGATGGCGACAGCTGTGGCGTGTCAGTTTCAATCGGCCAGCAGTCACCAGACATCGCTCAGGGCGTTGACACCGGTCTTGAAAAGCGCGTTGGCGACTCAGGTGACCGATTTGACTCTCAGGGCGCCGGTGACCAAGGCATCATGTTTGGTTATGCCACCAACGAGTCTGCGACCCTAATGCCAACCGCAATCAACCTGGCCCACCGACTCAGCGAAAAACTTGCTGCGGTTCGCAAATCTGGTGAGGTTTCATTCTTGAGACCAGACGGCAAGACCCAGGTGACAATCGGATACGAAGGCACAACCCCGAAGACCATCGAGGCTGTGGTGCTCTCGACTCAGCACAACCCTGGAGTGGCTCACGCTGACATTGTCGATGCTATGAAGGCCTCAGTAATTCAGCCAATTCTTGAGCAATCTGGCCTTGACTTTTCAAATACTGAATTCTTCATCAACCCAACCGGAAACTTTGTCATCGGTGGCCCAATGGGCGACGCGGGCTTGACCGGTCGCAAGATCATCGTCGACACCTACGGTGGCGCAAGTCGTCACGGTGGCGGTGCTTTCTCTGGCAAAGACCCATCCAAGGTCGATCGTTCAGCAGCCTATGCAATGCGCTGGGTTGCAAAAAATGTTGTGGCTGCTGGCCTCGCTGACCGAGCTGAAGTTCAGGTCGCTTATGCAATCGGTGTTGCACGCCCAGTTGGCCTTTATGTCGAGACCTTCGGCACAGCCAAATTCGATGAAGACAAAATCGCTGCGGCAATCAACAAAGTTTTCGATCTTCGACCAAAGGCAATCATCGAGCAGCTTGACCTGCTGCGCCCAATCTATTCACTGACATCAAGCTATGGTCACTTCGGGCGCGAATTGCCTGAATTCACTTGGGAGCGCACTGACCGAGCCGAAGCCCTGCGCGCAGCTGTTGGTGCCTAATCAACTAATTGCCAGAGTTGCGATCGAGTCGCCACTGCCGCAGCTCGATCGCCTTTTTGACTACCGCGTCGCAGATGAACTTGTCGACGCAATCGCAGTCGGGCAGCGAGTTCGGGTTAGCTTTGGTCGCTCAAAAGCTAAATTAAATGGTTTTGTGGTCGAGCTAACCGGCAAATCTGAGCACAGCGGAAGCCTGTCAGTAGTTGACGAATTAGTCTCGTCAGCCCAGGTTCTAAGGCCGTCGATATATGATCTGTGCAGGCAAATTGCCGACCGCCAGTGCACTTCAATCAGCGACGTTCTGCGACTCGCGATTCCGAATCGCTCTGTGGCAGTCGAAAAGAAATGGCTGGCCGAGCAATCAAGCGAGATCGAAAATCTAGCCAGCAGCTACAAGCCGAACAAACCGGCGACAAAAATCACCGAGATTATGCAGCCGCTCTGCGACCCTGATCCGCTTTGGGTCTCCAAACTGTGCACTGCCGCGATCGACACACTTCAAGCAGGTCAGTCGGCAATAATTTGCGTTCCAGATTTGGCCGATATTCGCATTGTTCAAGACAAGCTCGAAAAGCTCACCGACGAGCTAGTCGCACTGCATTCAGAACTCAAAGGCTCGCAAGTCTATTCAGCTTTTTTGAGATGCCTAGAGCTCAAGCCGGTTATCGTGATTGGCAACCGCAACGCGCTTTTTGCGCCAGTGCACAACCTCGGTCTAATTTCACTCTGGGACGACGGTGACCACAGCCACATTCAACAGCAGTCGCCATACATACACTCTCGTGACATCGCTCTCATGCGGCAGTCAATCGAACAGTGCTCTATTGAATTCAGAGCACATGTGCGAAGTGCTGAAGTTGCAAGATTGGTTAGCATCGGATATTTAGGGGATGCCACCGAGAATTTTGCCCCGCCCAGAGTTGCAACCTCAGGCTCAGGCGCACGACTAGACACCGCCGCATGGATAGCAATTCGCGAGGCTAGTCAGACTGGGCCTGTGCTTGTGCAGGTTGCAGCGAAGGGGGTCTCGACCTCTCTTTTTTGCACCAAATGCTCAAATCGTGCTTCCTGCCTAGATTGCAACGGACCGCTTTGGGTTAACGACCTAAATCAAAATTCTTGCCGCTGGTGCAATCGAATTAGTCTCGATGCGAAATGCAATGACTGCGGCAATGCTTCATTCAGGCAAGGCAGAGCTGGGGCATCACGCACTTCGGCTGAAATCGGAAAAATGTTTCCGGGGGTGAAGATTCTCACTTCAAGTGGCAGTGATCGCCTTCAAAACGTTGATTCAAAACCCAAGGTGGTGGTTGCCACGCCAGGCGCCGAGCCAATTGCATCCGGGGGATACCGGGCGGTGGTGATTCTCGACGCAGATCAATTGCTTCGACGCGACACCATGCGAGCAACAGAAGATGCAGTTAGGGCTTGGTCTAACGCAATTGCGCTGCTTGGCAAAGGTGGGCGTGCCTTGATTGTCGGGCTCTCGGGGCGACTCGCAACCGAATTCTCGCTCTGGAACCAAAGCGCAATTGCCGAACACGAATTCGAATCACGAGTTGAACTAGACCTGCCTCCGGCTGTTCGCGTTGCAACAATCACAGCTGATAGGGCCCGCCTTGAAGAGTGCGCAAACGCACTTGCAGGTATTGACGATGCAGAGCTCTATGGTCCATCACAACGAGGGTCTGACCTTCGACTGCTAATCAAATTCAGTTATCGATCAGGTGCAAAAATTGCCGAGACGTTAAAGGTATTGGTGCTTTCTAGCTCAACCGGAGGCTCGATTCAAAATGCTAAATCGGGGCGATCTCAACGCGCTCTGAAAATCAAAATCGATGACCCCGAAGTAATCTAGTGACGAAAAGATCGGTTTGATTTGAGAATTATTTTTGCGGGCACGCCATTGAATGCCGCAACCACACTCGAGGCTCTGCTGAAGTCTGGCCAAAATGTGGTTGCTGTGCTGACCCGCGAAGACGCTCCGGTTGGCCGCAAGCGCGTTCTTACGCCTTCACCAGTAGCACTGATTGCCGAGTCGGCGAGCATTCCACTAATCAAGGCTAACAAAATCACGCCTGAGGTAAACCAGCGGATTGCTGAATATCAACCCGAGCTGGGCATCGCGGTTGCATACGGAGTTATCTTTAAAAGCGAAACTCTTCAGGTGCCAAGCTCTGGCTGGATCAACCTGCACTACAGCCTGTTGCCAGCCTGGCGAGGCGCAGCACCAGTTCAACACTCAATCTTGAGTGGTAATCCAGAAACCGGTGTCACAATCTTTGCCCTTGATGAGGGCATGGATACCGGCCCGATACACCTTCAAATTCCAACCGTTATTGAACCTGGCGATTCAACCGCAGATCTACTGCCTAGGCTGACCGAGCTTGGCATCACCGGATTGGCTGAACTTTTGCCTCGTATCGCGGCCGAACTCGCTGCTCCGGTTGCACAGGACCCGGAGTTGCTGGCGACATTGCCAACCGCCGACAAGCTCTCTCGAGAAGACGCCAGAATCGATTGGCAACGCAATGCCGTAGAAATTCAGAACCAGGTACGCGGCC
>CALDKR010000161.1 GCA_937898095.1 uncultured Rhodoluna sp. | reverse complement strand
CAACCCAAACTTTCACCAACGTAAACAACTCAGCTGGTGACGCAACGCAAAATGTTTCTTTGGTGGCATCTTCGGCGGAATGCTGACCATCTTCTTGTTGCAGCTGGGAATTCAAGCCGGATCAAGCCTTAGTGAAGCAAGGAAAGCCGGTTTTGGCCTTGTAGTTTTTTCGATTGTTTTTCCATTGGTCGCCGGGTCACTCGGAGTCGCGCTGGCTCAATTCATCGGTCTGGGGCAAGGTGGATCGGCGGTTTTTGGTTTGCTGTGCGCGAGCGCCTCATACATCGCCGCACCGGCTGCTGTGAAGTTATCTCTGCCCGACGCTAAAGGCGGAGTGTGCATATCTGCAAGCCTGGGCATAACCTTCCCGGTGAATCTTGTAATTGGAATTCCGTTGCTCACCTGGCTTGCTGGATTAATCGCCGCATAAAAAAGACCGGAGTCACCTCAGTGAAGCTAGGTGAATCCGGTCTTTAACTGTGATTGTTACAGCGAAGCCAGTGCCTGGTTCAAGGTTGCTGATGGGCGCATAGCGGCATCGACCTTGGTGACATCTGGGCGGTAATAACCACCAATGTCAACAGGCTTGCCCTGAACTGCAATTAGCTCTTCGACGATCTTGCCCTCGGCCTCGATTAGCGACTTCGCCAACTCGGCAAACTTGTCAGCTAGCTCTGCGTCAGCAGTTTGTGCCGCCAACTCTTGTGCCCAATAGAGGCCGATATAGAAGTGGCTGCCGCGGTTGTCGATGGTGCCGATCTTGCGACCTGGTGAGCGGTCTTCTTCAAGAAAGGTGCCGGTGGCACGGTCAAGAGTGTCGGCCAAAACCTTTGCCTTGGCGTTGTTGGTGGTGATTGCTAGGTGCTCCAGCGAAGCAGCTAGAGCGAAGAACTCACCCAGTGAATCCCAGCGCAGGTAATTCTCTTCAAGGAACTGCTGCACGTGCTTTGGCGCTGAACCACCGGCACCGGTCTCAAACAATCCACCGCCGTTTAGCAGAGGAACAATTGAGAGCATCTTGGCGCTGGTGCCAACCTCAAGGATCGGGAACAAGTCGGTCAGGTAGTCGCGAAGAACGTTTCCGGTGACTGAAATTGTGTCTAGACCCTCACGAATGCGACCAAGTGAATATTTAGTTGCTTTGGCCGGTTCCATAATCTCGATGGTCAAACCGTTGGTGTCGTGCTCGCCAAGATATTTGTTGACCTTTGCGATCAAGTTTGCATCGTGGGCGCGAGCCTCATCTAGCCAGAAGATTGCAGGAACATTGGTTGCACGTGCACGGGTGACAGCTAGCTTGACCCAGTCGCGAACCGGTTCATCTTTGGTTTGGGTCGCACGCCAGATGTCGCCTTGGCGAACCTCGTGAGAAATCAGAACCTCACCGGCTGAGTTGATCACGTCAACGCGGCCGTCGGATTTGATCTCAAAAGTCTTGTCGTGACTGCCGTATTCTTCGGCTGCCTGAGCCATTAGGCCAACGTTAGGAACAGATCCGATAGTTGCTGGGTTCAGCGGGCCGTTCTCAATCACGTCTTCGATGGTCGCCTGATAAACACCGGCATATGAAGAGTCTGGAATCACAGCGAGAGTGTCATCTTCTGAGCCATCGATGCCCCAGAGTTTTCCGCCGTTGCGAATTAGTGCAGGCATTGATGCGTCGACGATGACATCAGATGGAACGTGCAGGTTGGTGATGCCCTTGTCGCTGTTGACATAGCTAACGCGTGGGCCCTGAGCAAGTGCGGCATCGAAGTCGGCTGCGATTTGGTCGCCACCGGCAACACCGGCAAGGCCCGCCAGAATTGAACCCAGGCCGTCGTTGGCGCTCAGCCCGGCTGCCGCGAGCGCTGCACCGTGCTTTTCAAAAACGCCTGCAAAGAAGGTCTTTACGGCGTGGCCAAAAAGAATTGGGTCGCTGACCTTCATCATGGTCGCTTTTAGGTGCAGTGAATAAAGCACGTTGTCTTTTTTGGCCTGCTCAAGAGTCTCGGCCAAGAACTCATCTAGTGCCGCTGAGTTCATGAAAGTCGCGTCGATGATCTCGCCCTCGAGAACCTTTAGGCCCTTCTTTAGGTCGGTGACGGTGCCGGCGACTGAGGTGTGACGAATGTCTAGAACATCAGCCTTTGCCAACACCACTGATTTCTCGTTTGAGAAGAAGTCATCGTGACCCATGGTTGCAACGCGGGTCTTTGAACCTGCCGCAAATGCCTTGTTGGTGTGCGGGTGCTTGCGAGCATAAGCCTTGACCGAGAGCGGTGCACGGCGGTCGCTGTTGCCCTCGCGAAGAACTGGGTTCACCGCGCTGCCCTTGACCTTGTCATAGCGACTGCGAGCATCGCGCTCGGCATCGGTTGATGGCTCGTCGGCATAGTCAGGAACGTTGTAGCCAAGTGCCTGCAACTCTGCGATGGCGGCCTTAAGCTGAGGAATAGAAGCTGAGATGTTCGGAAGCTTGATGATGTTTGCCTCAGGGGTCTTGGCAAGAGCGCCAAGCTCAGCAAGTGCGTCGCCAACACGCTGACCCTCGGTTAGCTGATCAGCAAAAACAGCAAGGATGCGACCGGCAAGAGAGATGTCGCGAGTTTCAATGTTTACGTTGGCCGCAGCGGCATATGCCTGCACAATCGGCAACAGTGAAGCGGTTGCAAGAGCAGGGGCTTCATCGGTGTAGGTGTAATAAATGACTGATTCGTTCACGACGCTGTGTCTCCGGTTCTGAGAGTTATCAACTAACCGTTCAAGACTACCGTTTCAAGCGGTTGCTCAAGCCGCCCGTTGATTAGGTAATCAAGTTTTGAGTTAGAGAAGTGGTATTCAACACCTCACACCTTTTATAACCACAAACGCAAAAAACGCCCCGAGCGAGGGGCGTGCATCTAAATAACCACAACAGCAAAGCCCTCTCAATTCAATGAGAGGGCTTCTGTTGTGGCTAGTGAGGGATTCGAACCCCCGAAGGCTGTGCCGGCTGATTTACAGTCAGATCCCTTTGGCCGCTTGGGTAACTAGCCAGTTGATTGCGGATTCATGAAATTTAGAAAACTTCAGTCAAACGAACCTCAAGAAGTTTAGCCCAATTCTTCACAGTCTGGTAACACTGGGCCGTAAAGGGCTCTCGGTCAGCTTTAATTGTAAAAATTAGGTTTTTACAGATTGTTTGCAGGAAAAACTATGGCTGGCATCGAAGACGTTGCAAAACTTGCGGGGGTTTCAACCGCAACGGTTTCACGAGCACTAACCGGCAAGGCGCACGTATCAGCAAAAACCCGTGAACTAGTAAACGCGGCGGCGAAACAGCTCGACTACGTTGCCTCATCAAGCGCTTACACATTGGCCACCGGTCGCAATCGCAACGTTGGCGTCGTGCTGCCATACATTGACCGCTGGTATTTCTCGGCGATGCTTGAAGCAATCGACACCACATTTGCCGCTCACGGCTATGACCTGACTATCTATAACCTGAGCGGTGGCCGCTCGCACCGCGACAGCATCTTCTCTGACTTTTTGTTGCGCAAGCGCGTCGACGGCGTGCTTACTGTTGCGGTTGCTCTGAGTGAGTCTGAGCTTGAATCTTTGAGCCGTGTCAAAAAACCAATCCTGGTTGTCGGCGGAGTTATTCCGGGCGCGCGAAGCATGACCATCGATGATGCCGGGGCAGCAAAGCTTGCAACCAACCATCTGATTTCACTGGGTCACAAAAAGATCGGCAACATCACCGGCATGCCGGCTTCTGACCTTGAATTCAATCAGCCAAATGTTCGCCACGAAGGTTATCTTTCAGCCCTCGCCGAAGCCGGACTCGAAGCAGCTCCTCACTGGCAGGCGCAGGCTGACTACACGCTCGAAGGTGCATATCACGCTGCGAAACAAATTTTAGGCAGCCCCAAAGGTGCCCCAACTGCGATTTTCTGCAACTCAGATGAAATGGGTTTCGGCGCAATTTTGGCCGCCAAAGATTTAGGACTTCGAGTTCCTGATGATGTTTCAATCATCGGATTCGACAATCACGACAACTCGGAATTCTTTGGGCTCACCACCGTGGACCAAAAAACGCGAGAGCAGGGCGTTCACGCTGCGAAGCTTTTGCTCGATGTGTTAGCCAACAGCGATGCAACCGGAGTTGTGAACATCGATTCCGCAATTGAGTGGCCGACAGAGCTAAAGATTCGCTCTAGCACCTCACGCCCAAAGTAAACTTGCGGCATGGCTGATTCATCATTCGACATCGTAAGCAAAGTAGACAAGCAAGAAGCGAACAACGCTTTGACTCAGGCTCAAAAAGAAATTGAGTCGCGCTATGACTTTAAGGGCGTTGGCGCCGAAATCGACTGGAGTGGCGACAAGATTCTCATGAAGGCTTCTTCAGAAGATCGCGTAAAAGCTGTTCTCGATGTCTTTCAGTCAAAGCTGGTCAAGCGTGGCATATCACTGAAGAGCTTCGTCGATGGCAAGCCTTATCCTTCGGGCAAGGAATATCGCATCGAGGGCGAGCTAAAGAACGGCATCGACCAGGAGCAGGCCAAAAAGATTTCGAAAATTATTCGCGAAGAGGGCCCGAAGTCGGTCAAGTCTCAGATTCAGGGTGATGAGCTTCGTTGCCAGAGCAAGAGCCGAGATGACCTTCAAGAAGTTATTGCCCTGCTTCGCGGCAAAGACCTCGACATCGATGTTCAGTTTGTTAATTTCCGTTAGGAATTAACAAACCATAGGCACTGCGTTAATCTCTGCTAACTAATCAATTGCGGTGATCGGCCCTGTTGCCGGATACGCATTTTCAAGTGGCGTAGTTTTGGTCTGCTTTTTGCCGACGATTCCGACCATTATTGAAGCCGCGGCTGCGACCAAAACCGGAAAAATAAATGCGATCTGAAGGCTAATCGCCTGAGCAACGCCACCGATCAGCATCTTGGCAAACATGAAGGTGAAGGTGTTGATAAGGCTCATCATTGCGACCACCTGTGGTGTGGTGAAACCTTTGACGAATGAGGCCGAACCGAAAACCGTTGGCACTGCAGGCGCAAAACCCAAACCAACGATGAACCAAAAAACCGATAGCACCAACATGCCGGTGAATTTGTCGCCAGAAGCAACTAGTGGCCCAAAGAAAATGCTCAAGGCATAGGCACCGGCGCCTACGGCCGCCGAGGTGCGGGCAATCTTATAAAGTGGCCAGCGCTTCGTC
>CALDKR010000160.1 GCA_937898095.1 uncultured Rhodoluna sp. | reverse complement strand
ACAAGTGACAACACATACTTCGTCGCCACCGGAGTGACCGACGGCATGCTGCTCAAGGGCGTCAGCCGCGAGGGCAAATATGTGCGCACCGACAGCATCATCTTGCGCTCTCGCTCGGGCACCATTCGCCGAGTTAGCGCTGATTATCTGGCTGAGCGCTGGCTGTAAATTTGCTGCCGAGGGAATCACCTGCAGCCCAAAACCCTTAACCTTTTTATTGTGAGCAAGGTAGAGGACGGCCCAGACTACGAGTCTGACGAAGCGGTCGCGCGCTGGGGTGCTGTGACCGTGGCCGAAGTTGCCGACAATCCGGTTCGCGCCAAGCACATCCCGTTTTACAAATTCACCTACTATCCCGATGTTCTAGACCTTAGAAAAGCGGGATACGAGGTCGAAAATTTCGCCGGTATTTTTGACCTGCTTGACGACGCCCACGTGCGTCACGCTCAGGCGGCTCATACTTTGTTGCACTTGCCGAGCGACAGCTTTGGTGGCCTGACCGATGCCGCTGGCGGAAACCTGATCTGGACACCCCGCCGCGCCCGTGAACTTGAATTTCAGGTTCGCGCTGCGATGCACCGATTCGGCATGAGTGATGTGCCGACGTTGCTTCGCCGCATGATTGGCAAGGCTTTTCCGGGTGACTCGATGACGCACATCAGTGTTGATCTGCTCAATATTTTCTTCTGGGCGGCTATGGCCAAAGTTGCGCGAGATCTAAGTTGGCGTTCGCCAAACCTTGAGTTTGCCGCTGAATATCTTGAATACCCGGTCAAGCGCGCGTTCGCAGCCTAAAAAAGCGGAGCGACTGTGCTCCTAATTTAATTTTTTTTGCCCAATTAAAAATTGGCAACGCTTACATACTTTTGCCTTTGTTATGGTTGAAAAACGAGCTTCAATCCAACCTTTCAATGGCGAAAGCAGGAAACCCGTGGGCGTTCACCCTTTAAAAAATAATCTCCCTCAAGAAATCGGCCTGGAGAAGTGGGTGAACGAAGTAGCAGAGCTCACCAAGCCAGATCAGGTTGTCTGGTGCGACGGCTCGGCAAATGAATATCAAAAACTCTCACAACTGCTAGTCGATCGCGGCACATTCATTCCGCTAAACCCAGAAAAGCGCCCCGAGTCATTCTTGGCGCGCACCGACCCGGCTGACGTTGCCCGAGTCGAAGAGCGCACTTTCATCTGCTCGGCGCTTCAAATCGACGCCGGCCCAACCAACAACTGGATGGCCCCGAACGACATGAAGGATCGACTGATCCCACTGTTCGATGGCTCAATGCGTGGCAGAACCATGTATGTAATTCCGTTCTCGATGGGTCCAGTTAATTCACCTCTCGCGCGATACGGCGTGCAGATCACCGACAGCGAATATGTAGTGGTAAACATGCACCTGATGACTCGCGTTGACACCGCGGTGTTCGACAAAATTCGCGCGGGCTCAAACTGGGTTGCCACAATTCACTCGGTCGGTGCACCAAACGACAACAGCGTTTGGCCGAGCAATCCAGAAAAATACATCTCGCATTTTCCTGACACGCTTGAGGTTTGGTCTTTCGGTTCGGGCTACGGCGGCAACGCTCTGCTCGGCAAAAAGTGCATGTCGCTGCGAATCGGATCAGTGCTTGCTCGCCGCGAAGGCTGGCTAGCCGAACACATGCTGATCATGCGCATGATTAGCCCAGAAGGCAAAAAGTTCCATTTCAGCGCAGCCTTCCCTTCGGCTTGTGGCAAGACCAACCTCGCAATGCTTCAGCCGAGCATTCCGGGCTGGAAGGTCGAAACCCTTGGAGACGACATCGCATGGATTGCCCAGGCACCATCGGGCAAATTGCGCGCAATCAACCCCGAAAACGGATTCTTCGGTGTCGCCCCTGGCACCAGCGTGAAGACCAACCCGGTGGCAATGGAATTGGTTTCAAAGC
>CALDKR010000159.1 GCA_937898095.1 uncultured Rhodoluna sp. | reverse complement strand
CTCGATCTGACGTCACCTGGGCGCGAGACTTTATGGCTGACTTTGAGGCACGCAACCGAGTTATTAACGACGGCAGCGATTTGCCTCGACTGGGTCGCGCCGAAAAGATCAACAAACTGGCAATTGCTTTTGGGGTTGAGCCGCTGCCTAGCGGAACCGGCAGCAGCAGCGTTTATTGATGATATGTGACCTGCGGCAGGGGCACTGGCTTTGCCTTGGTCGGCCACTCGACCATTAGCATCGCCGTAACCATAAGCGCGCCGCCAAGCACAGTGCGCAGGCTCAGAACCTCTTGCCCTGACCAGACTGCAAATAGCGCAGCGAAGACAACTTCAAGAGTCAAAATTAGGGCAACGCGCGATGGTTCCATGTGGCTTTGTGCCCAGGTTTGAACCAAGAACCCTAGTGCGGTCGCAAACACTGCGCTGAACAAAATCGCGAACCAAACATCCCAGTTTTCAGGCGCCTGAAAACCGTCAGGCAAAGCGCCAACCCAACTGATAATTGCCACCACAGCTAGCTGCACCACGGTGAATGCATAAGTGTCTTTCGATGATGCCCAAGCACCAAGACCGACAATGTGAGCTGCATAGAGCACCGCACAAACAATGCCCCAGATCTCGCCGATGCCGATGCCGAAGCCGTTGATAGAAATTAGGCCCAGACCGATGGTGGCCAAAATGCCGCCCCAGAGAACCTTTTTGCTGATTTTGTCGCGAAACAGAACCCAGCCGATGAGCGGGGTCAAAACGGCATATAATCCGGTCAAAAACCCGGTGATTGCCGCGGTTGTGATTTCAAGGGCGATGGTTTGCGTGACATAGCCAAGCGCCAAAATAACGCCAAGCAGAGAGCCTTTGATGAGCAAGTCTTTGTCTAGTTTCTTGAACATCGATGGCCGAACAAGAATCATCACAATGACTGCGATGGTGAATCTGGTGGCAAGAAAGTCATAGAACGGTTGGCTTTCGATAGCCGGCTTCATTAGAACGAAAGTCGCGCCCCAAGAGATAGTTACGGCCAAAAGACCTAGAACAGCTAGTGGGGAATTCTTCACTAAAGCAGTTTAGTCAACGGCTCGTATGTCTCGATGCTGACGATTTCTCGAACGCGGCCAGCCTTGGCCCAAGTTAGGTGGACCACCATCATTTCGGCAGGCTTTAGAGCGCGACCCTCGTTCAGCAATATTTCGTGATTCGGTGATCCGAATTTTGCCAACGCCTCAAGAATTGTCGGAAGCGCTGGGCGGTGTGTGCAGATAACCGTCGGGCGACCGTCTTCAACGATTGACGCGACAACCTTTTTAGTGCGCTTCGGACCTTTTTTGTTGCCAAGTTCACTCAGCTGCGAGCGCTCGATTAGAGGCAATCCGCGTTTTTTTGCATAGGGCGCCAGGGTTGTGTGGCAGCGAACCCAAGGGCTAGTAATCAGGCGTTGCGGCTGAAATGCACTAAGCAGTGGAATCAACGCTTTAGCCTCAATCTCGCCTGCTGGCAACAGTGGGCGGTGACCATCATCAAGGGCCTTGCCGCCCTTCCACTCTGCACGAGGCAGCGCCTGAGCGTGACGCAAGATGATAACTGGCTTGGTGCGCAGGCGATCTAGTTCGTGCAAATCAATCAAGCGCTGAAGCACATCTTGATCGTGCTCATATGTCAGAAGTTTGCTGGCTTCACTAGCTTTGATCCAGTCAACCTTTGCGACCTCTTCAGAGGGAACAAACTTTGACTTGGCCAAAGCTGAGTCAGAAACGCGTGCCGCCCAATAGTGAACCTCTTTGTCGGCTCCATTTGGCAGCTTGTATTTAATGATTCCGAGACGAAGACCCAACTTGATTTTCAGGCCAGTTTCTTCAGCGATTTCGCGAACGGCTGTCTGCGGAAGAGTCTCGCCCGGGTCGACCTTGCCCTTCGGCCACGACCAGTCGTCATAACGGGCGCGGTGAATCATCGCGACCATTATGTCGTTGTCAACAACGCGCCACAAAAGTGCGCCAGCAGCAAAAACCGTCACTTAGTTCTTTGAATTTCTCTTCGAATAAACATCAGCCATGATTTTGTCTTGAACGTCGATCAATGGGGCGCCATTCTTGTCGTATTGGTGGCGAGTCCAGACGCCGTTCGAGTCAAGGTGCCATGACGCTGATTTTTCATCCATGGCCAAGCTGAACAAATCTTGTAGTTCTTTGATGTGGTCTGGCTGCGAAATGCGAACTAGCGCCTCAACGCGACGGTCAAGGTTTCGGTGCATCATGTCGGCCGAGCCAATAAACACGGATGGGTCACCGCCGCCAGCGAAAGCAAACACACGTGAATGCTCCAGGTAGCGGCCGAGAACCGAGCGCACCTTGATGTTCTCGCTCAAACCAGGAACGCCTGGGCGAAGCGCACACATGCCGCGAACCAGAATCTCAACCGACACACCGGCGTTTGATGCCTTGTATAGGGCGTCGATAATTGCCTCGTCAACCAGCGAGTTCATCTTCATTTTGATGCTCGCAGGCTTGCCGGCTTTGTGGAATTCAATCTCTTTGTCGATGCGCTCGACCAGGCCGTCGCGCACGCCGTTTGGTGACACCAAAAGCGAACGGAATGACTGATCTGGGGCATAGCCAGAGAGTTGGTTGAACAAGCGAGTGAGGTCTTCACCAACCGATTCACGAGCGCTAAACAGACCATAGTCTTCATAGAAGCGAGCGGTCTTCGGGTTGTAGTTTCCGGTGCCGATGTGGCAATAGCGACGAAGTTGGTTGCCTTCTTGGCGAATCACAAGCGACAACTTGCAGTGAGTCTTTAAGCCGACGATGCCATAAACCACGTGAACACCGGCCTGCTCAAGTTTGCGAGCCCAAGAGATGTTGTTCTGCTCATCGAATCGAGCCTTAATCTCGACAAGTGCCAAGACCTGCTTGCCGGCCTCGGCTGCTGCGATGAGCGCATCAACAATCGGCGAGTCACCTGAGGTGCGATACAGAGTCTGCTTGATTGCCAAAACTTGTGGGTCTGCCGCTGCTTGGCGCAAGAATTCTTGCACCGATGTCGAGAAGCTTTCGTATGGGTGGTGCACCAAAACCTCACGCTGGCGAATAACGCCAAAGAAGTCAACTGGCTCATCATCTTCGCTGCGCAAGAAGCGGTTGGTGATCACCTGGTGCTTGGCATAGTGCAATTCTGGTCGGTTCAAGAACGCAATCTCACTCAAGCCCTTCAGGTCAAGCGGGGCAGGCAGGCGATAGACGTCTTCTTCAGAAACGTCAAGCTCGCGAACCAATAGCTCGAGCACGTGCGGATTGATGTTGTCTGCAACCTCTAGGCGCACCGGTGGGCCAAAGCGGCGACGAAGCAATTCTTTTTCAAGCGCCAGAAGAAGGTTTTCGCCTTCATCCTCGTCGACCTCTAGGTCTTCATTGCGAGTGACTCTGAATGTGTGGTGCTGAAGCACTTCCATTCCCGGAAACAACAGGCCGAGGTATTGACCAATTAGCTTTTCTAGCGGAACGAAACGAGTTTCTTTTACGCTGCCATCAGCGTTAGGAATGCGCACAAATCGTGGCAGCAGCGGCGGAACCTTGACGCGGGCAAAGTGCTCTTTGCCGGTTTCGATGTTGCGCAGCACAACCGCAAGGTTTAGCGACAGGCCAGAAATGTATGGGAACGGGTGAGCTGGGTCAACGGCAAGTGGGGTTAGAACCGGAAAAATCTGCGCCTGAAAGTAGTTGTGCAGGTTTGTCTTTTCTTCTTCAGAAAGCGACTCCCACTTGACGATTGAAATTCCATTTTTTTCGAGCTCAGGAATGATTGTCTTGCTGAATAAGTTTGCGTGGCGACTCTGCAGCTCGTGCACACCCTTTGCAATCTGCGAGAGCACCTCTTGCGGTGATAGACCTGAGCTTGAGGTGACGGCAAGACCGGTTGCGATGCGGCGCTTGAGGCCAGCAACGCGCACCATAAAGAACTCATCGAGGTTTGAGGCAAAAATGCTCAAAAAGTTGACACGTTCGAGCAAAAAGAGCTTTGGGTCTTCAGCAAGCTCAAGAACTCGTTGATTGAAAGCTAGCCAGCTGAGCTCGCGATCTAGAAAGCGATCGACAGGCAGGTTTCCTGGGTTTTCAGGCAGCGTAACGGCCATGGTTTCATCAGACATAGATGCAATCTTGACACGCCAGGGTTGCCGTGAGGTGAATTTTTAGTAACTCGAAGAGACCAGGTCGTCGATCTGATCTTCGAGATTGAAGCGGTATCCCACGTTGCGAACAGTGCCGATTAGTGACTCTAGATCACCAAGCTTGGCTCGCAATCGACGAATGTGAACGTCAACTGTGCGGGTGCCGCCAAAATAGTCGTATCCCCAGACTTCGCTTAGCAACTGATCTCTGGTGAATACCCGACCGGGATGCTGAGCTAAGAACTTCAACAACGCGAATTCTTTGAAAGTCAGGTCCAGCGGCTTTCCATTGAGTCGTGCCGAGTAGCTGGCTTCGTCGATAATAATTCCGGTCGCACTTACTTCATCGGCGCTGTGCGCAAATTGAGCGCGTGCAATGTTGAGGCGAATGCG
>CALDKR010000158.1 GCA_937898095.1 uncultured Rhodoluna sp. | reverse complement strand
TTGTCTTCTGCGCCACTGAGCAGCCCTACTTTCTAGGTAGGGATTCGGCTGGCTTTTATTCAGCCAGCCCTTATTCAGCCAGTGTTGCCATCTGGCGCTCACGCCACTTGGTTTCGATTCCTAATCCGAAATAACAACTTCCAATAATCAGAGCTGCACCAATTGCGCCGATCCAGCCCATAAATTCACCGCCGATAACGACAGCAACGCCAACCGCCCATACGGGCTCGGTGCCTTGAAGCAGTGCGATTCTCGAGGCTGAAGTTTTGCGAATGCCCCACATCATGGCAAAGAAGCCATAGACCGTGCAGAACAAAATCAAAAAGCCCACTAACGCCCACTCGCGGGCGCCATATGTAGCCACGGCATTGATTGTGCCGGGAGCGTCGACGATAAAGAAGATCAAGCCAGCGATGAGTGTTTGAAACACCGTGAGGTTAATGGTGTTGAGGGTTTTGCCCTCGGTGAGTTTGGCTTGAAAAACTTGATAGCCAGCGCGCAAAACTGCCGCGATCAACATCAGGGCGTCACCCCAGTTTGGCGAGCTGATGCCGTTGCCGCCAATCAAAAACGCGACACCGATAATTGCGCCAACTGCCGCGATAAAAAAGTTTCTTGGCAACCAAGATTTGCGCACCCAGCCCTCGATGATTGGCGTGAAGATTATTGAGAGGCTGATTATTAGGCCCGAGTTTGTCGCCGAAGTTATTGCGATTCCATTTGTTTCAAAGGCCATGACCACTGCCAGGCCTGCGCCAATTAGCCCACCAATCCAAATCTCTTGGCGGCTCAGGCGTGCTCGCATAAACACACCGATGATCGCCAAAATTACCGCTGCAAAAGTGAAACGAATCGCCATCATGCCCCAAAGACTGTGGTTCAGGGTGAGCTCTTTCGAGGCTAAATAGCTGGCACCCCAAACGGCGGCTGCACCTAAAAGGGCAATGTCTACCTGCGGCATTGAAGTTGATTTTTTAGCGGTCGGGGCCATCGTTTTAGCCTACTAAGCAAAAACACCCCCGATAAATTCGAGGGTGTTTTTGCGTTGCGAAAGGGGGTTTAGGTTCGAACTGCGCTTGCACCACTGCGCTTGCGTGAAAGTGCGTCGATTGTTGCGGCAAGTGCCAAAACACTGCCTGTGACCACAAAGCTGATGCCGGCTGAAAGACCTAGCAAACCAAGCCCGTTGTCGATAATCGAAATCACAACCGCGCCGATGGCCGCGTGCACTAGGCGACCACGACCACCGAACAAGCTGACGCCACCAACGACCGCTGCGGCGACACCGCTTAGTACGATTGAGCGACCAGCTGCTGCCTCAACCACGCCAATGCGGCTCACGTGGAACAGACCTGAAATAACTGCGAGGCTTGAACAGATGATGAATGCGCTGATGCGAATCATGCCCACCTTGATTCCCGCGCGGCGCGCAGCTTCAGGATTTCCACCCACTGCATACAAGTGGCGGCCAAAGCGGGTGCGGTCAAGCACGAATGTGCCGACAAACAGCAAGGCAATAACAAAAGGAATAACCAGCGGCACACCTTCGATGACCTTAGTGCCGGTGCTGCGGTTTTGGTTCAGCACTGCAACTGCGGCTCCAGCCAGCACAGCGATTAGCGCGACTTTTGACCAGAGCAGAGCGATTGGGCGGTTAGCCAACTCTTGCTTGGCGCGACGAGCGCGATCCCAAAGGCCAATTGCCAGTGACACAACGACCATCACAATGACCATGGCCCATCCGGCCCAAGCCGGAAGGTTCTCATTCATGATGGCTTTGATCTCTGGAACCTCAACACGGAATAGTCCGCCATCGCCCAAGAGAATAAGTGCCAGACCCTGGAATCCGAGATAAAAGGCCAGAGTTACCACAAACGATGGAACACCGACTTTCGAGACGAAGAAGCCAAGAACATAGCCGACCAGAACACCAAAGCCAAGTGCGACGACAACGCTCAACTGCCAAGGAATGCCTGCCTTGGTGGCTAGATAGAAGATGTCCATCGCGACACCGGCAGCAACACCGGCCGAAAGGTCAATTTCGGCTAGCAAAATCACAAAAACCAGAGCCATAGCAAGGGTGGTTAACTCGGCAGCCTGAACAAATAGGTTGGCAAAGTTGAGGCGAGTCAAAAAGAACGGGCTGAGCGATGCGAACAAGCCGCCCAAAACAATCAAGGCACCGACTGCAGGCAGGGCACCCATCTCACCGTTCTTAACTCGCGAGAAATAGGCATTGATCTGATCGCGAAGGCTGCCCTCGTGGCCGCTGCCGATTGGCTGCGGAACCAGAGTTGTCATCGCTTCAGTTGCAGGGCTCTTAGACATTGTCATCTCCGTTGTAGCTCTTGGTGCCGGTGATGTAGCCAACTACATCGGCTTGGTTAGTGTCTTTAGTGGCAATTTGGGCGACCATGCGGCCCAAATAGAGCACTGCGATGTCATCGCATACTTTGAAAACGTCAACCAGGTTGTGGCTGATGATAATCACCGCAACGCCTGAGTCGGCAAGGCGGCGAACTAGGTTCAAAACTTGCTCGGTTTGAGCAACACCTAAAGCTGCCGTTGGTTCATCGAGAATCACAAGTTTTGCGTTGCGCAGAACCGATCGCGCAATTGCGACAGTCTGGCGCTGACCACCTGATAGAGACGAAACCTTTTGGCGAACTGACTTCACGGTGCGAACCGAAAGGCTC
Source organism: uncultured Rhodoluna sp. (assembly GCA_937898095.1). GTDB lineage: Bacteria > Actinomycetota > Actinomycetes > Actinomycetales > Microbacteriaceae > Rhodoluna. The sequence continues at coordinate 908 of CALDKR010000158.1, read as the reverse complement.
TGAAGTGCCTTGGTTGCCTGAAGCTCCATGCTGGCTTCACTTAGCGTGCCGTTTTCAGATTCTTCGCGACCTAAAAACATGTTCTGGACGATGTCTAGGTTTTCACAAAGAGCAAGATCTTGATAAACCACCTCGATGCCCAGGGCGCCTGCTTGGCGCGGATCGTGGATGTTAACTTCTTGGCCTTCAAAAAGAACGACACCACTGTCGTATGGCTGAACACCTGAAAGACCCTTAATCAGAGTTGATTTGCCGGCACCGTTGTCGCCGACCAGTGCGGTCACTTTGCCCGCGTATGCCCGTAGGTCGACGCCTTTTAGAACATCAACTGGGCCAAAGCTTTTTTTGATGTCTTTCAGTTCTATAACTGGAACCGCCATGACATTCCCTTCTGGACTCAAAGAGTCAAAATCTAAGTAGCTGTTTCTGAAAGACTTTGCGCCGGCCTATATTTCAAGACCGGCGCAAAGCGCTTATTCAGATGTATTACTGAACGCCGTGCTTTGCACAAGCGTCTGCAACGTCTGCAGTACATAGGTCTGCAACCTTTGCATCGCCAGCTGCAACTACATCCTTGACCTGGTCAGCACCAACTGAGATTGGGTCTAGAGCGATGAACGGAGTGCCATCTTCTAGGGTCTTGTTGGCAGTTGGCTTCTCACCCTTTAGAAGTGAGATAGCTAGGTCTGAAGCTGCCTTAGCCTCAACGCTGAATGGCTTGTAGACAGTAGCAGTCTGCTTGCCAAGTAGAACGTTCTGTAGACCGGCAACTGAAGCATCCTGACCTGAAACAGGAACAGTTAGACCGTTCTTGTCTAGGATCGCGATGATTGAAGCAGCGTTGTTGTCGTTCGGAGCTAGAACTGCGTCGACCTTACCCTTTACAGCAGTGAATGCCTGCTCGAATA
>CALDKR010000157.1 GCA_937898095.1 uncultured Rhodoluna sp. | reverse complement strand
CGCCAGCGCTAACGCCACCGATTTCAAATTCACCGGTGTCGCGGCGGCGTGCGTGGCGAGGCCAAACCTTGGTGACAAGTTCGTTTAGATCGCTTGGTTCTTCGAGCCACGATGGCGCAAGTGGGTTAGTCATAATCCATCCCCTCCGGATTACATTCGCTCAGGTGCGCTAACACCCAAAAGGTTTAGGCCATTGCGCAGCACAACACCGGTTGCATCGTTGAGCCAAAGGCGAGTGCGGTGAATAGTCTCGACTGCCGCACCCGACATTGGAGTCACGCGACAGTTGTCATACCAGCGGTGATAGCTGCCTGCGATTTCTTCGAGGTGACGCGCAACTCGGTGCGGTTCACGGAATTCTGCAGCCTGAGCGACAACGCGCGGGAACTCAGAAAGCTTGGCCAGCAGCTCTGACTCACTTTCGTGCGTTAGCAGCGCTGGGTCAAATTCAGATCGATCAACTGAAAGGCTTGCTGCATTTTTAGCCACCTGTGCGGTGCGAGCGTGTGCATACTGCACATAGAAAACCGGGTTGTCGTTGGTCTTTTTTTGCAGCTGCTCTAGGTCGATGTCGAGCTGTGAGTTGATTGATGATCGCGCCAATGCATAACGAGCAGCGTCAACACCGACATAACCCACCAGGTCTTCAAGAGTGACCACCGTGCCCGCACGCTTTGACATGCGCACTGGCTCGCCGTTCCTAACCAGATTGACCATCTGGCCAATCAAAATTTCGAGGTTCACACCCGGTTCGTCGCCGTATGCAGCGCATAGCGCCATCATGCGCGGAACATAACCGTGGTGGTCGGCACCCAGCATGTAGATGCAGCGATCGAAGCCGCGCTCGCGCTTGTCTAGGTAGTAAGCCAGGTCGCCAGCGATGTAGGCGTGATCACCATCGCTCTTGATGACGACGCGGTCGCGGTCATCGCCGAAAGTCGTCGAGCGCAACCAGGTGGCACCATCGAGCTCGAAAATGTGCCCTAGTTCGCGAAGGCGAGCAATTGCACGCTCGACAGCGTTTGATTCGTATAGCGAGTTTTCGTGGAAGTAAACATCAAAATCGACACCGAAGTCGTGAAGTGACTCGCGAATTTCTTGGAACATAAGCTCGACGCCCGCGGCACGGAATGCCTCTTGAGCATCTTCGTCGTTGAGAGCCAAAATGTCTTGCGCGGTTTCAGCCAGAACTCGATCGGCGATTTCTTGAATGTATTCGCCGCCATAGCCATCTTCGGGCGCTTCGAGGCCGCGAGCGCGAGCAAGCAGCGAACGAGCGAATCGGTCAATCTGAGCGCCGTGATCGTTGAAATAGTATTCGCGCGTGACGATGGCGCCCTGAGCCTCAAGAACGCGGGCCAGTGAGTCGCCGACCGCGGCCCAGCGGGTGCCACCTAGGTGAATTGGCCCAGTTGGGTTGGCTGAAACGAACTCTAGGTTTGTCTTGATGCCGGCATAAAGCTGACCTCGGCCATATGCCGAATCAGCCTCGACAATTGCCTTGGCTAGCTCACCGGCAGCGCCTGCACTAAGGGTGATATTGATAAAGCCCGGGCCGGCGATGTCAGTTTTTTCAACGGCATCGAGCTTTGAAATCTCGGGGGCGATAATTTCAGCAAAAGCACGCGGATTTAGGCCAAACTTTGAACCCAACTGCATTGCAACGTTGGTTGCCCAATCGCCATGTTCACGGTTTTTTGGGCGCTCAATGACAATCTCTTCTGGCAGGTCTAACGCGCTGAGTCGGCCTGCGGTCT
>CALDKR010000156.1 GCA_937898095.1 uncultured Rhodoluna sp. | reverse complement strand
GCCCAAATTATTGCAAATACATCTGACCAACTCGCTTGCCTTTCGACCGGCGACTAAGCCAAGAATCCTCTAATTAGCGATGCTGAACCTTCGAGGTGGGCCAGCATTGCCGCCGATGCCTTTTCAGGTTGACCGGTCAAAATTGCCATCACGATTTCTTCGTGCTGTTCGTTTGAGTGCGCCACGTTTGGCGCCAAAAGCGGAAACTCGTTGAGCAGTTCGTTGACCTTCATTCGAGACTGCGCGATTTGGTTTACCAGCGAGTTAGATCTAGTTAGCTCAGCGATTAACAAGTGCAGTCGCGAGTCGAGACGGCGATAGTCATCGGGCAGTGCTTGCTTGGTGTCGATGTGGGCTTGATAAAGAGCGTCACGAAGTTCGCCGCTTAGTTCGGCCGAGGCTGCCTGATATGCAGCGCCTGATTCGAGCACCGCTCGATAGGTCAGAACATCGACGATTTCTTCTTTAGTAAAAGTCTGTCGGTTGATTAAGTCGCCATCGCGACCAATCATCACCGGGCCAGTCGGAATAACTTCTGATACAAAAGTTCCGCCATAGCGGCCGCGGCGAATTACAAGATATCCGGCGTCGGCTAACGATGAGGTTGCGTCGCGCACGGTGTCACGCGAAACATCGAGCATGGTTGCCAATTCGCGTTCAGGCGGCAGCTGCTCGCCCGGGTGAACCAAGCCAAGTCTGATTGTTTGCAGCAAACGCTCAACAGTTTGTTCATATGCGTTGCCGCCACGAATGCGAGTCAGCAGCAGCGAACTGCTCACCAGAGGCGCGGCCGATTCAGTCTCGGCTTGCAAGACTTCGAAGGCATCCATGTTTGTGGCTCGATTTCATTTAGTTGCTGCGATGCGGTTGAGGTTTTCAACCTCAGGTGCCCCTGACGGGGCCCCTCTAAAGACCTGGCCGGGTTAAGGTCCGGGGGGAAATTATCCCGACCAGGTCGCTTAGGGGGTGTTGCGCCAGATGAGTCTTTATAGTGGGGTGACGTATGCGCCGCTGATGCCGCCGTCAACCAAGAAGGTTGAGCCGGTGATGAACGCTGCGTCGTCGCTGGCCAAGAACGCAACCGAGGCTGCTAGTTCTTCCGGCTTGGCAAAGCGACCGATCGGAATGTGCACCAAACGACGCTGGGCACGCTCTGGGTCTTTAGCAAAAAGCTCCTGCAGCAGCGGGGTGTTCACTGGGCCAGGGCAGAGTGCGTTAACACGGATTCCCTGACGAGCAAACTGCACACCTAGCTCGCGGCTCATTGCCAAAACGCCACCCTTTGATGCGGTGTATGAAATCTGGCTGGTGGCCGAACCCATAACTGCAACGAATGAAGCGGTGTTGATGATTGATCCGCTGCCCTGCTTGGTCATGTGACGAAGCGCTGCGCGGCAGCAAAGATAAACGCTCTTTAGGTTGACGTCTTGAACCTTTTGCCATGCTGGCAACTCGGTGGTCTCGATTGAGTCATCGTCTGCAGGTGAGATTCCAGCGTTGTTGAAGGCAATGTCTAGGCGGCCATACAGTTCGACTGCGGTGTCGAACAGGTTATTGACCTGGGCTTCGTCTGCAACGTTGACCTGCACGAATGAACCGCCAACCAGTTGGGCTGCTGCCTCACCAGTCACTGGGTCCATGTCGCCGATAACAACCTTGGCGCCCTCGGCTGCAAATCGCTTTGCGGTCGCAAGACCAATGCCGCTGGCACCACCGGTGATAACTGCGACCTTGCCAGCTAGACGCTGAGTGAGGTCGATTTTCTCGATGCTCATTTTTTCTCCTTTTGTTTGAAGCTATGAAGTTTCGAAGCCTTGTTTTTTGAAGTCTGTTTTTTAGTTTTGATTCGCCGAAACTAGTCGTCGGTGTTGATAAACACGTTCTTTTCTTCGGTGAAGTGCAATGGTGCGTCTGGTCCTAGTTCGCGGCCGAGGCCCGATTGCTTGAAACCGCCAAACGGTGTGTTGAAGCGCACCGATGAGTGTGAGTTCACCGAAAGGTTTCCGCTTTCGACACCGCGGGCAACGCGAATTCCGCGGCCAATGTCGCGAGTCCATATTGAACCCGACAGACCAAATTCGGTGTTGTTGGCAATCTCGATTGCCTCGGCTTCATCTTCGAATGCGTGAACCGCAACGATTGGGCCAAAGATTTCGTCGGTCATGCAACGGTCGTTCAGGCCGTTTGCCATGACCACGGTCGGAGCAAAAAAGAAGCCCTTGCCCTCTGGTGCTGATCCGCGGAACGCCACGTTTGCGCCGTCGAGATAACCCTCGACCGAAGCGTGGTGGCTGCGTGAAACCAGCGGGCCAACCTCGGTTGCCTCGTTAGTTGGGTCGCCGACAACAACGCCCTTGACTGACTTTTCGAGGCCCTCCATAAATTTGTCGAGCACACTCTTTTGAACCAAAATGCGGCTTCGGGCGCAGCAGTCTTGGCCAGCGTTTTCGAAAACCGAATATGGCGCGGTGGCAGCGGCTTTTTCAACGTCGGCGTCGGCAAACACAATGTTTGCGCTCTTGCCACCAAGCTCAAGAGTCACGCGTTTAACCTGGTCGGCTGCGCCCTTCATGATCTGCTTGCCAACCTCGGTCGAGCCGGTGAACACAATCTTGCGAACATCTTGGTTGGTGATGAAACGGTTGCCCACCACGCTGCCCTTGCCAGGCAAAACCTGAAACAGCCCCTCTGGCAAGCCAGCCTGCAGGGCCAACTCACCCAGTCGAATCGAAGTCAGCGGGGTCCACTCGGCTGGCTTCAAAACCACAGCGTTGCCGGCTGCCAGCGCAGGTGCAAAACCCCATGACGCAATCGTCATCGGAAAATTCCACGGGGTGATCACGCCGACCACGCCGAGTGGCTCATTGAAAGTGATGTCGATGCCGTTGGCAACCGGAATCTGCTTGCCGATTAGGCGCTCTGGCGATGCGCTGTAATACTCGAGCACGTTGCGAACGTGGTTGGCCTCCCAGCGGGCCTGCGAAATTGGGTGACCTGAGTTTCGCACCTCGAGTGCTGCCAGGTGCTCGATGTCACCATCAACCGCAGCTGCAAAATCACGAAGCGCCTTGGCGCGGTCGGCCGGTGCAACTGCAGCCCACTTCTTTTGAGCAACCTTTGCACGCGCGATTGCGTCATCGGTTTGCTCGACACTGAGGTGCTCGATGACCTCCATCGCCTCTTCAGTGGCCGGGTTGATGATCTGATAGCTCATCGGTTGCTCCTATATGTGTTTGCCGCTGAAATCAGCGCTTCAAAAAGTCGACCGTCTTCAGGTGTGTGCTCTGGGTGCCATTGAACGGCCAACCCAAACGGATGCCCATCAAGCGCGATGCCCTCGATGATTCCATCTTCACTTCGTGCCACCACAGACAAACCATCGCCAATGCGGTCGATGGCCTGATGGTGATAGACCGCACCGGTGACTTTGGTGTCGCCGCCGAGTGAATCGCTCAAGAGGCTGCCTGGCTCTACATCGATTTCGGCCATGTTGAAGTTGGCGTTGCCCAGCTGATATTTGGTTGAGCCAACCACATCGGGCAGGTGCTGGATGAGGGTTCCCCCGCGATTGACATTCAGTACCTGTGCTCCTCGGCAAATACCAAGGAATGGAAGTTTCATATCAATCGCCGCTGAAACTAGCTCGTCCTCAAGTAGGTCTCTCAGTCGATCAGGTTTCTCTGCTTGTTCGTGAGGAGGCTGGCCATATCTCGAAGATTCAACGTCTCTGCCCCCGGTAATAACGAGGCCATCTAGTGAGGAAAGAATTTTTTTGGCACCGATCGAATCAATGTCTTGTGGAGGAATGATGACTGCAATTCCCCCAGCTCTGGTCACTCCTTCTATATAGAAGGCAGGCAGCATCGCCATTTCGGTGTCCCAAACACCGGTTTGGCCACGCTGTCGATAGCAGCTAAGTCCAATCAGAGGCTTCACAGTGCCAAAGATACCGCCTTGGCGATAATCTGACACAGAGGTGTTTGGTGGAAGTTCTGAATCTGCTGGTCTGGCTTGAAGCCCTAGGGGTTGTTGCCTTTGCTCTTTCCGGAATCATCGAGGCTGCCAGAAAGAAGTTTGATCTGGTCGGTGTCGTAATGGTGGGAGCTATTGCGGCATTTGGAGGAGGAACGCTTAGAGATGTCCTGCTTGATCGCAGACCCTTCTTCTGGGTTGAGCAGGAGTTCTGGGTTTGGGTATTGATCATTGCAGGCGTCACACTTCCCTTCTTCTACAAAGCTCGACACATTGCACTCAGCGAAAAGGCCATGCTGGTTCCTGATGCCTTTGGGCTTGGAATCTTTGCTGCCGGTGGAACACACCTGGCGTTAGTGGCAGGTCAAACACCACTGGTCTCAGTTCTCATGGGCGTTATCACGGCTGTTGCCGGAGGAATCCTCAGAGATGTTTTGGTGAACGAGGTTCCCAGGGCCTTCCATGATTTCCAGCCGTACGGGGTGATCGCATTTGCCGGGGGATGGCTGGTGGTGCTTCTCACCTTCCTCAATTTCCCTGACTATTTGAATGTCCTGATCTCAGCATCCGTCATGGTTATTGTTCGGCTTCTGGCAGTGAGGTTTGGCTGGGAGCTAAAGCGCTGGAGATTTCTCTAATCTGAGAGCTAACTGCGAGCTTGCCCCCAGTCCCCTGATTTTCGGGGGATTTTTGAATCCCGAGGTTTAGCCTCTTACTACCTTTCGGTCCAGCCGGGGAATAGTTTCCTTAGTTCCCCAGTTGGTTAGAGGGAACCCAGAATTTTAGGCAATCGCTTTTATTCTGTCTCCTCCTTTGGTGCCTCAAAAGGGCACGAAATTCGGCAAAAGAAAAGCCCCCCTCCCCCGGGGGCTTTTCTTCTTTTATGGAATCTAGCCGAGCAGGTTCTTCATCTGCTTGTAGATCAAATCTGCTGCTCCAACAGGGTTGAGCCTTGAGAAGCGGTCCATAAACTTAGCGTCAGGGCCAATTGTGATTCTTG
>CALDKR010000155.1 GCA_937898095.1 uncultured Rhodoluna sp. | reverse complement strand
GAACTCGCTGAGCGGCAGGTCTTGCGAACCAAACTCGGCGAGCACGTGCATTGCCGCGAGCATCCCGTTGTCTGCTCCCCAGAAGTCTCTGAAGTAATAGTGAGCCGAGTGCTCGCCACCGAAGATTGCGTTGGTTGAGGCCATCTGGTCTTTGATGAGCGAGTGGCCAACCTTGGTGCGAACCGCACGAGCGCCGTCGGCCTCGATTACCTCGCGCACGATGTTTGAGGTGAGAAGGTTGTGCAGCACAGTGATTGGTGCGCCAGGGTTGCTTGCCTTCTCGCGAGCGATCACGCGACGGGCAACGATTGCTGCGACGGCCGAAGGAGTTACCGGCTCGCCCTTTTCGTCGATTACGAAGCAGCGGTCGGCATCGCCATCGAAGGCAAGCCCGATGTCTGCGCCGTGTTCAACCACTGCGCGCTGCAGGTCGACGAGATTCTTTGGGTCAAGTGGGTTTGCTTCGTGATTCGGAAAGGTTCCGTCCAGCTCGAAATACATCGGCACGATGGTTAGCGGCAGCGGCTCGAGGTCGCTTGCCGAGCCGAGCACGGCTGGCACGGTCATTCCGCCCATGCCGTTGCCGGCATCAACCACAACGCGCAGTTTGCGAATTGAGCGCAGATCAACGAGTTCGCGCAAATATGCCGCGTAGCGAGTCAAGATGTGTTCTTCGCGATATGAGCCGGGTTGTTCAACCGCATCTATGCCATTAGCTAGATATGCAATCGCGCGGTCTCGAATTGCGGCTAGGCCGGTGTCGAGACTGATGCCACGAGCGCCGGCGCGTGAAAACTTGATTCCGTTGTAGGTAGCAGGATTGTGACTAGCGGTGAACATAACAGCTGGGGCATCGAGCAAGCCAGAGGCAAAATAAGACTCATCGGTTGAGCAAAGGCCGATTGAAACAACGTTGGCACCGCGGGCCTGAGCGCCTGCCGCAAAGGCATCGGCAAACTCTGGCGAAGAATCGCGCATGTCATGGCCGACAATCACATCTTGGCCGGCCGCACCGAGCTCATCGACGAACCCTGCAGCAAGAGCCGAAACCACTTCAGTGGTTAGCTGCGAACCGACTAGGCCGCGAACATCATAAGTTTTGACCAGTGAATTGAGGTCCATTTTTTGATCCTAAAATTTGGCACCGAAAGACCCTTGGGCTTGTGCTCGTTGAACACCACGAGTTTAGCAATTTGGGCCGCCAGCGCTGGCTGCTGCCTAAAATGAGAGCATGCCTGGCAAAGCCCGCGGAATCTCAAGAAATCGACACGGTCGTTCAATTCGCCGCCCGGTTTTTGGCAGCTTCATTCGCAATCAGCTATCTCAACCTGGCGGTTTCGAACAGGTCGTCTCGGCAACTTGCGACTATCTTCGAGCATCTTGGCCTGATGAACTTGAGTTGTTGAATTGGCGAGTCGCCGATGCTCCGCTTTTGGGCCCTGATGACAATCAGGTTCGCCGCTGGTCAGTTCGCAAGAACACCATGACCATTGTCATTTTTAGAATTCCGATTGAACGCTTGGGGCACCATCGCCGCACAGACGCCTTGCATGAGCGCATGCACATCGAAGAATACGTTTTTGCTGCTGTGGGCGAACTTCTCGGAAAAGACCCATGGGAGCTTGTTCCGGAGCGCTATCGCTAGCGAACGCTGACTAGGACTTTTTCGGCCAG
>CALDKR010000154.1 GCA_937898095.1 uncultured Rhodoluna sp. | reverse complement strand
CGCAGGTCTTCGATGCGGCTGTTGGTGCACGAGCCCAAAAAGACGGTGTCGACTCGAATGTCTTTCATCTTGGTGCCCGGCTTTAGATCCATGTATTCAAGCGCGCGAATGGCAGCAGCTTTTTCGTTAGGGTCATCGATGTCGTCTGGGTTTGGCACGACGTCTAGCAAGCTAACGCCCTGGCCAGGGTTGGTGCCCCAGGTGACAAACGGGTCGAGGGTGTTTGCGTCCAAGAAGATTTCTTTATCGAAGACTGCACCCTCATCAGTTGGCAAGGTCTTCCAATATTCAACCGCGGCATCCCAGTCGGCACCCTCTGGTGCGTGAGGGCGACCCTTTAGATAGTCGAAAGTGATCTGATCTGGCGCGACCATTCCAGCTCGTGAGCCAGCCTCGATTGACATGTTGCAGATCGTCATTCGAGCTTCCATCGAAAGCGCACGAATCGCTGATCCGCGATACTCGAGAACATAGCCCTGGCCACCGCCGGTGCCAATCTGAGCAATAACAGCAAGGATGATGTCTTTTGCGGTCACCCCTGGGCGAAGTGTGCCCTCGACGTTGACAGCCATGGTCTTGAATGCCTTCAAAGGCAGAGTTTGGGTGGCCAAAACGTGCTCAACCTCAGAGGTTCCGATGCCGAAGGCAAGGGCACCGAATGCACCGTGAGTCGAGGTGTGTGAGTCACCACAAACCACGGTGATGCCTGGCATGGTCAAGCCAAGCTGCGGGCCAACCACGTGAACGATTCCTTGGTCTTTGTCGCCAAGTGAGTGAATGCGCACGCCGAATTCTTTAGCGTTGTGGCGCAGAGTTTCAATCTGGGTGCGACTAGTTGGGTCGGCAATCGGCTTGTCGATGTCTAGAGTCGGGGTGTTGTGGTCTTCAGTCGCAATAGTGAGGTCTGGTCGACGAACCGGGCGACCAGCCAAGCGCAGGCCATCGAATGCCTGAGGGCTGGTGACCTCGTGAATTAGGTGAAGGTCGATGTAGAGCAAGTCTGGTGAGCCGTTTTCACCCTTGGCGACCAAGTGATCGCGCCATACTTTTTCGGCCAAAGTTAGTGGCTTATTTGTCATGCAACACCTCAAAATGAATGAAAGTCAAGTTTACCTTTTTGCCAGGGCTAGGCTGAAGCGATGGACCAAAATGCACTGGCGCAATTGCAATCTAGAACCGTAAAAGTTCTTGCCACCGGCCAAGTTTTAGGTGGTTTTGGTCTCGGCTCAGTGCTGTCAATCGGCGCCCTGCTAGCTGAAAAACTCTCTGGCTCAGCTGCTTGGTCAGGTTCTGCGGCAACCTTCAGCACCTTGGGTGCGGCAACCCTGGCGATTCCCCTGGCCAGATTGGCAAATACAAAAGGCAGAAGGGTTGCGCTCGCGACTGGGGCCTCGATTGCAATCTCAGGCGCAATCCTGATTATTACCGCGGCCTATCTCGAGGTTTTTCCACTGTTATTGCTCTCACTATTGATGCTTGGGGCGGGCTCAGCGACCAGCCTTCAGGCTCGATTCGCGGCAACCGACTTGCCCGCCGCAAAATCTACCGGGCGCGACCTTTCGCTGGTGGTGTGGGCAACGACTGCGGGCGCGGTGATCGGGCCAAACCTATTTGGCCCCGGTGAAATCATCGGTCACGCGCTCAACATGCCGCTTTATACCGGCCCGTTTTTGTTCACAATCACTGCGCAAATTTTGAGCAGCACGGTGTTTTGGTTCGGCCTGCGACCAGACCCACTGCTCACGGCCCAACAAGCTAAACAAGACGTGCAAGACAAACAAGCCATGCAAGACAACGCATCGAACACTGGCGCGACCTCAACGCTCGACAATTCGGCTAAAAAGAAATCTTTCAGCGGCGCACTGTCGGTTCTAAAGACCAACCCGACTGCCGCCTATGCACTCACAGTCATTGCCCTGAGTCACATGGTCATGGTTTCAGTCATGTCGATGACCCCGATTCACATGAAGAGTCATGGTGCAACTTTGGTTTTAGTTGGGTTCACAATCAGCATGCACGTTGCCGGCATGTATGCCTTCAGCCCAATTTTCGGCTGGCTTGCCGACAAAATTGGCCAACTTCGAACTGTTGTTTTAGGTCAGCTGATTTATGTTGCCGCACTCGCCACCGCCGGCTTCGGAAGTGAAAATCACGACCTTGTCGTGGTTGGTTTGTTTTTGCTGGGATTGGGTTGGTCGGCATCGACAGTTTCGGGCTCAGCACTTCTGTCATCGAGCCTCTCAATCGAAGAGAAGGCTACGGTTCAAGGCGTCAGCGACTCGCTAATGAGCTTGGCCGGTGCACTCGGAGGCGCTGTTGCCGGCACCATCTTGGCTGCCTTTGCATTTGTTGGGCTAAATCTAGCCGCGTTGATTCCGGCCTCGCTAATTCTGATTGCAACATTGATTCAGCGCCGCCGCAATTTGTTCGCATAGGCAGCGATTGGTTTAGATCGCGAAATGCCTTGGCAATGAGAAACAAGCAGTTGAGCCAATAGCCGCATAAAAGAAATTCGCTCCCGAGAATAAATCATCGAGAGCGAATTGGTGACCCCAAGGGGATTTGAACCCCTGCTGCCGCCGTGAGAGGGCGGTGTCCTAGGCCGCTAAACGATGGGGCCGTTTGAGCAACCTGTTGATTATGCCACAAAGGCGTGCGCGCCGACAACTCTAAGTTTGGCCGGGTGCACCCGAGCTTCAAGAGGCGAGTGGCCGACTGCTTCGCCGTCTGAATAAACCGGCATGTTGCCCGACTCAATTTTGACCGAATCAGCGCGAATGATTTCGACGGCTGGGTGATCGATGTGCTGGCCGCTATAAACCTTCGGAAAAATCTTGATCAATTCGAGGCGACTGATTTTGTGCACAATGAAGAGTTCAAGTTTTCCGTCTAGCAGATCGGCACTAGGCACAATCAACATGCCGCCGCCAAACGCTGGAGCGTTAGCCACTGCACAGAGCATCGCCGAGAACTCTCTAATTTCTTCGTTTAGTTCAACTCGATAGTTGATTGCCCTAAATTTGGTCAATTCAAAAAGCATTGCCAGTTGATACTTAATGGGCCCTTTTGGCCAACTCCATCGGTTTGCTCGGGCATTCACCAAAGCATCGAAACCTGCCGATGCAGTGCCGGCAAACCAAAATCGACCCTCAGCGGTTTTTGCCTCAACCAAATCAATTGACTTAGGCTTCTCAAAACCCTCAATGATTGCCGCAATTGATTTTTCTTCATCAAGCACAGGCAACCCGATTGACCGGGCAATGTCGTTGCCGGTGCCAATCGCAATCACTCCGAGCGGCAGATTCGAATCGGCGCAAACATTCACACCCAGGTGCACAGTGCCGTCGCCACCGGCAACCACCAAGGCGTCAATCTTGCCCGACTGAGCCTCGTTTCGAGCAGAAACCTCAGCTTGGGCAGCGCTATCTGAACTAAAGTCAGCAACCTCGAAGCCCGCGGCCTCAAAGCGTTCAATTGCCGTCTCCGCAAGGGTGCGGCCGCGCCCACCGCCCGAAGTCGGGTTCACAAGCAATCCGATTCTCGCCATGGTTTCCTTTCGATGGTCGCCCCAAAGTTTATTGCTGGCGAGCAAAGTTGGCACAATAAAGACATGAAAATCACCAAGTATGAACACGCCTGCCTAATCATCGAAGAGGGCGGCCAGAAACTTGTGATTGATCCAGGGTTTTACACTCGCCCAGTTGATGACCTGAACGACGTGCAGGCGATTGTGATTACCCACGCCCATGACGACCACTGCGATGCGGCTCAGCTTCGGCGAATTATCGAGCTAAACCCAGACGTTCAAATTTTCAGCACCGATGAGGTGTGCGCGAGACTCCGTCAAGCTCCAGATTTCAACCACCCGGCAACCGCCATTCATCACGGTGATTTCATCTCGGCGGGCAACTTTACTCTCGAGTTTTTTGGTGACTTGCACATTGAGATTCACCGAAGCATCCCGCTAATTCAAAACTGCGCTGTTATGGTCAACGGCCGACTTTATTATCCGGGCGACAGCTATGTTCAGCCCGATCGCCCCGTTGAAATTTTGGCCTGCCCGACTTCGGCACCGTGGCTAAAAATCGGAGACGTCATGGATTTTGTTTCTGCAATTAAGCCAAAGCGAGTTTTTGCCACTCACAACATTCACCTGAGCGAGCAAGGGCACGAACTAAACAATGGCCGCGTGAAAGCCGTCACCGAGGCCAACGGTGGAACATTCGAATATTTGCTACCTGGGCAAACAGTCGACTACTGACGACCCCCGGATTCATCAAAAATTTCAAGCCTTAGCCTGATTATTGAAATCAACTCATCGTCGGTTAGTGGTTTTGACGGGTCAATCTGAATTGTGGTGCCAACCACTTTGGCTGCCGGATAAACCTCAGCAACGCGCTTGCCGAGCACACGCCCGCCGTGAATGCTGACGTGGTTTTTCCATCCAGAGATAAAAAATGGAACCTTCTTTTTGTATCGGAAACCGATAATCCCGTATGAAATAACGTCTTCGGTTTCTGGGATCGCCTTCATCGCAACGGCGTGCATTTGCTCGAGCACAGAAAGTTGTGGTTGTGGTTGCAGGGCCAAGTAGGCGGCGACGTCTGGATTCATGCCCAAAGTCTATTTAGAGAAGGCCGAAGTGTGCTTAAAGAAAAACAGTCGGCATAAAACCGACTGTTTTCCAAAGCTGGGGTACCTGGACTCGAACCAAGAACAAAGGATCCAGAGACCTTCGTGTTGCCAATTACACCATACCCCAGAGCATGGAACCGAGCCTAGGCTCGACTGTCTATCTTAGACCGCCTAGTTAGCTTCGGCAAACTGCTGAAGGCGAATTAGGGTTTCGGGTTTTCCGAGAATCTGCATCGACTCAAATAGCGGTGGCGAAATTCGACGGCCTGAAATTGCCGTGCGCAGCGGGCCGAATGCGTTTCTTGGCTTCTCGCCAAGGCCGTCAATCAATGCTGCTTGAAGTGCGTTTTGAATTGCCTCAGTTTTAAATTCAGTCTCAGCAAGTGCATCCAGTGCAACGACGGCTGCATCTAAGATTTGACGGGTGTTTGCTGGCAGTCCAGCCTTGGCATCATCTTCAACCACAATTTCACTAGCTGACTTGTATAAGAATCCGAGCATCGGGGCCGCTTCGCTGAGCACCGTGATTCGCTCTTGAATTAGCGGTGCAGCCTCGGTCAAAATCGCATCTTCGGCATCGGTCAGGTTCGCGCCAACCAATCCAGCACTCTGCAAATAGGGCACCAAACGAGACTTGAAATCATCGGCGGTTAGCTTGCGAATATGCGCCGCGTTGATGGCGTCAGCCTTTTTCTGATCGAAGCGCGCCGGGTTAGGGTTCACGTTGGTCACGTCAAAGGCCGCGGTCAGTTCATCCATGGTGAAAATGTCTTGATCTGCGTTTAGGCCCCAGCCAAGCAGCGCCAAATAGTTCAGCAAGCCTTCTGGAATAAAGCCGCGGTCGCGGTGGTGAAACAGGTTTGCCTCTGGGTCGCGCTTAGAAAGCTTTTTGGTGCCCTCGCCCATGACGTATGGCAGGTGACCAAACTGCGGAATGAACTTTGTAATTCCCGCTTCATACATTGCGTTGTAAAGAGCAATCTGTCGAGGAGTGGAAGACAACAGGTCTTCTCCGCGCAGCACGTGAGTGATTCCCATCAGCGCATCGTCCACCGGGTTAACCAATGTGTAGAGCGGCTGACCGTTTGGACGAACCACTACGAAGTCGGGGAAAGATCCGGCTGGGAAAGTAATTTCGCCACGAACCAAATCGGTAAAGGTGATATCCTGGTCTGGCAAGATCGGAAGAGCGTCG
>CALDKR010000153.1 GCA_937898095.1 uncultured Rhodoluna sp. | reverse complement strand
GATCTCATTTATGGCGCGCCTGGTGAAACCTTGGATGATTGGCGTGTTTCGCTCGATGCTGCCATTTCAATCGATCCTGATCACATTTCGGCCTACTCGCTGATTGTTGAAGACGGCACCAAGCTTGCTCGGCAAATCAAGCGCGGCGAGCTGCCTGAGCCAGATGAAGACCTTCAGGCTGACAAATACGAACTTGCTGACGCGCTTCTCGAGTCAGCTGGCTTCAATTGGTATGAAGTCAGCAACTGGTCAAAGTCGCCTGAAACTGCATCGCGACACAATCTTGCATACTGGCTTGGCAACGACTGGTGGGGTTATGGCCCTGGCGCACATAGCCATTTTGGTGGCGTTCGATGGTGGAATGCGAAGCACCCAAGTGCCTATTCGAACCGGCTAAACCAGGGGCTATCCCCGGCTGTTGGTCGAGAGGTGCTTGATGAACCGACTCGCTTAGCTGAGCGCATTTTGCTTGAAATTCGCATCAGGCCAGGACTAACCGTCGATGTAGTCAAGCAAGTTTCAAAGTCGTCATCTCGACTAATTGCTCAATTCATCGCAGATGGACTAATTGAAGGCACCGAGGCAATTGCAGGGCGCCTGGTTTTGACGCTGAAGGGTCGCTTGTTAGCAGACTCCCTGGTTCGCCAAATTCTCAACTAGGTTGAATAGAATTGGCACTCTAGGCCCAAGACTGCTAAGTAGGTGAAAATGATTCCAGAACGAAGTCTCGAAGTGCTTCGAGCAATTGTGAACGACTATATCGAGAGCAATGAGCCGGTTGGGTCAAAGACACTGGTTGAGCGTCACGCATTCGGAGTTTCAGCTGCGACTATTCGCAACGACATGGCCCTGCTTGAAGAGGAACAGTTGATTCACGCGCCGCATACATCGGCTGGGCGCGTTCCGACCGACAAGGGCTATCGACTTTTCGTCGACAAACTCGAACAGGTCAAACCGCTGAGCTCGGCTGAAAAAAATGTTTTTGAAAGCTTTTTGTCAGACACGGCAGACCTCGACGAAACCCTAACCAGCGCTGTTCGGTCTCTTTCGCAGCTCACCAACCAAGTTGCAATGGTGCAATATCCAACGCTCGGCAAATCTAAGGTTGCAACCCTAGAGCTTATTGCCGTTTCAGAGACTCGACTGCTGCTGATTTTGGTGACTGATTCATCGCGTGTTCAGCAGCACGTTATCGAACTGGGTCAGTTGGTTGACCACAATTTCATCGCCGATCTCAAAGCGCGTCTCTCTGCAACTCTTGTTGGCCAGCCGCTAACTTCAGTCGCCGACCGACTCAGCGGTTTCATTCAGGGTTTTCAATTAGATAAAAGCGTGCAGGTGCAGATGGTTGTTGACACTTTGCTCGACCAAGTTGACGCCTCGCGCCAAGAAAAAATAATTCTTGCTGGCACAGCTAACCTTGCTCGACGCGAGAGTGATTTTTCGGGCAGCATATTGCCTGTTCTTGAGGCAATTGAAGAGCAGGTTGTTTTGCTCAAGCTGCTTGCCGAAATGCAAGACGACACCAATGGCGTTGCCGTTCGAATCGGAACAGAGAATCCGATTGCCGGCCTGTCGGGAACAACAATTCTCGCAAGTGGTTATGAAAATCAGGGATCAGAAATCGCCAAGGTTGGTGTGCTTGGCCCCACTCGCATGAATTATTCGCAAAACATTTCGGCGGTGCGCGCGGTAGCGCGTTATCTAACCCGAGCTCTCAGCAATCAGTAAAGGCAAAAGTTGGCAGATCACTACGAAGTTCTTGGCGTTTCTCGTGACGCAAGTGAAGACCAAATCAAAAAGGCCTATCGCAAGCTGGCCCGTGAGTTGCACCCAGATGTGAATCCGGCTGAAGATGCCCAGGAGCGCTTTAAGTTAGTCACTCACGCCTATGAAGTTTTGAGCGACCCAAGTGCTCGTCGCCAATATGACTCTGGTGGTCAATCTGGTTTTGGTGGTGACTTCGGTGGTTTCGGTGACATTTTTGACACATTCTTTGGTGGCGGGTTCGGCGGCGGTCAGCGTGGGCCACGCTCGCGCCAAGAGCGCGGTCAAGATGCACTCATCCGTGTTGATCTAAACCTGGATGATGTTGTTTTTGGCTGCCAGCGAAGTGTTGAAATTGACACCGCCGTTCTTTGTCAAACCTGCCAGGGCGACTGCTGTCAGCCTGGCACCGAACCGGCGCTTTGCGACATTTGTCGTGGATCAGGCTCAATTCAGCGTCAGGTTCGTTCACTTTTAGGCAACGTCGTGACCTCACAGCCGTGCGGAACGTGTCGTGGTTTCGGTCAGGTTATTCCGAGCCCCTGTGTTGACTGCCGCGGTCAGGGCCGAGTTCGTGCTCGACGCAGCATTGACCTAAATGTTCCGGCTGGCGTTGAAGACGGGCTTCGATTGCAGCTTGCTGGCCAAGGCGAAGTTGGCTTTGCCGGTGGCCCAAGCGGCGACCTATATGTCGACATTTCGGTCAAGGCGCACGACATTTTTGGGCGTCAGGGCGACAATTTGACTTGCACGCTTGAAGTGCCGCTGCATGATGCAGTGCTTGGAACCCGCACCAAGATCAAGACCTTCGATGGCGAACTTGATGTTGACATTGCACCTGGGCAACAGAGCGGTGACGTTCTGACCTTGAAGGGCAAAGGAATTACTCATTTGCGAAATTCTGGTCGAGGCGACTTGCTGGTTAGGTTTCAAATCAGCACACCGACCAAGCTGGATAGCAAGCAGAAAGAACTTTTCAGGTCACTTGCAACCTTGCGCAAATCTGACTCGATCAAGCTGGTTTCGCACGCATCAGGCTTCTTCGCCGGAAAGCGCAAATAATTGGTTGAACCACTTTTTCGCATCGAACTAACGACTTTGCCAGTTGCCGGGCAAAAGATTTCATTGACCGGCGCTGAGGCTAAACACGCCGCAGCAGTTCGCAGAATGCGAATCGGAGAGGCAATCCAGTTATCTAACGGGCAAGGCATTCGAGTGCGTGGCTTAGTTGATTCTGTCGATCCCAACCAGGTCGACATCGAAGTCGCCGAGGTTATAGAAGAACCGATGCCCAAGATTCAAATTCACCTGGCGCAGGCCCTCGCTAAGGGCGATCGCGCTGAGCTGGCAATTCAAGCGGCAACCGAACTGGGAGTCTTTGGCGTTATTCCCTGGCAGGCCGAGCGCTCAATTTCAAGATGGGATGGCGCCAAAGCCGCCAAGGGGCGCGATCGCTGGCAAACAATTGTCAACGAGGCGGCAAAACAGTCACTTCGAGTTTTCGAGCCAGTGGTGTCTGATCCCAAAACAACCAAAGAGATCGCGGGCCTAGTAGCGGGGTTCGATTCCGTTCTGATTCTCGACCCAACTGCTGAGGCGGGCATAACTTCGCAGGCGCTGCCAACTGCTGGTCGACTGCTTCTTATTGTTGGTCCTGAGGGCGGCATTTCAGATTCAGAACTAGCGATTCTTGAGTCATTCGGTGCTCACCGAGTTCACCTAGGTGCACCAATTTTGCGCACATCTACTGCCGGTCTAGCCGCAATTTCAGCCCTATTGGCAAGCTCTGGCGCGTGGCGCTAACTAGACTTTCACTCAGAGGAGAACAGATTGACTGATTGCATTTTTTGCAAAATCGTAGCCGGCGAAATTCCGAGCAAAAAAGTGGCCGAGAACGAACATGCAATTGCTTTTCACGACATCAACCCAGAGCAGCCAGTGCACATTTTGGTTGTGCCAAAACAGCACTTTGCCAATGTGGG
>CALDKR010000152.1 GCA_937898095.1 uncultured Rhodoluna sp. | reverse complement strand
TGCCAGCAAGACAGCGAACTGCTCTGGCAGTAGGGCCGTTTCGCTAGTTTTTGTGACAAAATCGAACCGCAACCAACTAAAGGGGAATCATGAAAAGATTTGCGACCGTCCTTGAAAAAGGCCTTTTTGCTTCGCGCTGGCTACTTGCCCCGCTTTACATCGGCCTCATCGGCGTTCTAGGGGTTTTGGTTTATAAGTTTGCAATTGAGTTTTGGCACATGCTCGAGCACGTGATCAGCGACAAAGGCGGCGACACTTTTGTGCTCGACCTTCTTGCGTTGCTCGACCTAGTGCTGCTGGCCAACCTGATTTTGATTGTGCTGTTTGCCGGCTATGAAAACTTTGTGTCAAAAATTGAGGCGGCCGAAAAATCTGTCGACCGACCATATTGGATGGGCAGCGTTGACTTTAGCGGTCTGAAAATCAAGCTAATCGGTTCGCTGGTTGCGATTTCGGTTATCGAGCTGCTCAAAGACTTTATTGAGCTTTCGGTCGACACTCACGCTGAGGTTGGCCAGGGCACCATTTGGCGAATCATCATTCACCTGACCTTCGTGGTTTCTGGTGTGCTGTTTGCTGTTATGGACTGGATCAGCGACAGCCGCGCCCTGCGCGCCAAAGAACTGCACAAATCGCACGATTCAATCGGCACCGGTTCGGGCATTTAGTGACTGCCTTTTATGAAGAGCTGTTGGCCTGCGCCCTCGAGGCTGCCAGCGCGGGTGCAGCTGAGCTGAAGGCTCGCCACGGCGGGCCGCTGCAGATCAACTCGAAGACCTCGCCCGAAGACGCCGTGACCGATGCCGACTTGGCAGCCGAGGCGACTGTGCGCGCGGTTATCTCACGCTTGCGCCCCGAAGACTCAATCACCGGCGAAGAACTCGATGCCCACGTGGGTGAATCAGCAAAGGTTCGCTGGAGCATCGACCCGCTAGATGGCACCATCAACTACATGCGTCGTCTGCCGTTCTATGCGACCAGCGTTGGTGCGCAGAACATCGTGACCGGCGAATGGATTGTTGGCGCGGTTGTTGCGCCTGAGCTAAACACGGTTTGGTTTGCGAAGCGCGGCGGCGGCGCCTGGGTTGAGCGCAACGGGCAGCAGACTCAGCTCTTCGGTCCGCCAGTCGACCGCGAAAGCAAGATCATGGCCACCGGCTTCTCGTACTCGCCGGAGTTCCGCACTCGCCAGTTTGAGGAGCTCGCCAAGATCATGCC
>CALDKR010000151.1 GCA_937898095.1 uncultured Rhodoluna sp. | reverse complement strand
CCGACGTCAATTCGCTCGTGAATCGCTTTGAGCAAGCCGCAAAAATGATGAAGACTGTGGCCAAAGGCGGCGTTCCGCAAATGCCTGGCATGCCAGGGATGCCCGGAATGGGCGGTGGATACATCGGCGGCGGCAAAAAGAAAGACAAAGCCAAAAAAGGCTCAAAGTCTGGAAACCCTGCAAAGCGTGCGGCTGAAGATGCCGCTCGCGCGATGGGGCAGAAGCCCGGCGGCCAATCATCCGGCGGTTCTGCTTTTGGAATTTAGCCAACAGAACTAGCGATATCGCGGTTCTTCTGGCAGAATAAAGCGGTTGCCGTCTGCTCGACCCTCTAACCGAGCAATCACGACAAACCCTAGAGCTTTTTCTTCCGAGTGTGCCCCCACGCTCACGGATGAATGTTCGCCCCAATTCAAATAATCAGGAGCATTGTGGCTGTAAAAATCCGCCTAAAGCGTCACGGAAAAATCCGTGCACCTCACTACCGCATCGTCGTAGCTGACTCACGTACTCACCGCGACGGCCGTGTAATCGAAGAGATCGGTCGTTACATTCCGACCGAAAACCCTTCATTCATCGAAGTTAACTCAGAGCGCGCTCAGTACTGGCTTGGCGTTGGCGCACAGCCAACCGAGCAGGTTCTAGCAATCTTGAAGCTAACCGGTGACTTCCAGGCATCAAAGGGCGACAAGAACGCAAAGAACGTTGTTCAGACCAAGGCTCCAAAGGCCGAGTTCGTTGTTGACTCAAACAAGAAGGCTGTTCTTCTTCCTAAAGAAGAACTAAAGAAGAAGTCAGAGCCAGTAGCCGAAGAAGCTCCTGCTGCTGAAGAAGCTGCTGTTGAGTCAGCCGAAGCAACCGAGGCTCCAGCAGTCGAAGAGACCGCTGTTGAGGCTCCTGCTGCTGAAGCTACCGAAGAAGCACCTGTTGCTGAAGAGGCTCCGGCCGCTGAAGCTGCTCCAGCTGAAGAGGCTTAATAATTGCTAGCCGCTGCGCTCGAACACTTGGTAAAAGGCATTGTCGATAATCCTGACGATGCCTCAGTAAACGCACGCACCACCTCACGCGGAGACCTGCTTGAGGTGCACGTGCACCCAGATGACCTGGGCCGAGTGATCGGGCGCAACGGCCGCACAGCCAAAGCACTGCGCACACTAGTTAGCGCACTGGCCGATGGCAAAAAAGTTCGCGTAGACGTGGTTGATACCGATTTCTAGCAAGACCACGCTCCGCGTTGGCCGTTTAGTCAAAGCTCACGGCCTAAAAGGAGCACTCAAACTCGAGCTGTATACCGACAGCCCTAACGAACGCTTTGTTCCTGGTGCCGTTCTAGAACTTCAGGTTCCTGAAACCTCACCGTGGTTTGGCAAAACCGTGACCGTCAAAGAGCTTCGCTGGTACAACCAGGCTCCGGTCATTTTTCTTGAGGGCATCGAAGATCGCAATCAATCTGAAACCCTAATCAAAGCGATTTTGCTAGTTAACGCCGAAACCGCAACTCTGCCTTCAGAGCCTGATGCTTGGTATGACCACCAGTTGGTTGGCCTAAAGGTAATTCGTGACGACGTTCAAGTTGGCACGATTGCTCGCGTTGATCACATGCCAGCCCAAGACCTTTTGGCTATCGAAACCGCCAATGGCGAAGTGCTTTTGCCTTTCGTAAAAGCCTTTGTTCCAGCTGTCGATATCAAGGCTGGCACCATGACTATCACCCCTCCGGGTGGGCTTTTCGAAGAGCTTCCTGAGGATTAGTCATGCGCATCGATGCAATTTCGATTTTTCCTGACTATTTTCAAGCCCTAGATCTATCTCTGCTGGGCAAGGCTCGCGAAAAAGAGATTCTCGACTTCAAAGCGCATGACTTGCGCACATACACTCACGATAAACACCGCACAGTCGACGATTCGCCCTACGGCGGCGGGGCCGGAATGTTGATGAAGCCCGAACCGTGGGGAGAAGCCTTCGACGACATTTTGGCGCCAGACGGCTCATCCGCAGTGATTTTCACATCGCCGGCGGGCGAGCTTTTCAAGCAAGAAACCGCGTATGAATTAGCCAGGTTGCCGCATCTGGTTTTTGCTTGCGGGCGCTATGAGGGCATTGATCAGCGCGTCGTCGAATATGCCAAAACCAAGGCAAATGTGCGCATGATTAGCCTGGGTGACTATGTGCTCAACGGGGGCGAGGTCGCTGCAATTGCGATGACTGAAGCAATTGCACGGTTGATTCCTGGAGTAATTGGCAACGCCGAGAGTCTGGTCGAAGAGTCTCATTCAGATGGATTGCTCGAGTATCCGAGCTACACCAAGCCGGCCAGTTGGCGCGGCTTCGATGTTCCAGAGGTGCTCACTAGCGGAAACCACGCGCTGATTGCAAAGTGGCGCAAAGAGCAGCAGATTGAGCGCACCAAAGCAGTTCGCCCAGATTTGTTGCCTGAATAGGCAGTTTGCGTCTAAACTGTTGAGGTTGTCTGCCTCTTGAAGCTCTGCCGCAGGGGAGCAAGGCCTAGCAAAGACGACTAAAAATTTTCAGAAACTTACCCGTTTTTGACCTGCGTGCAGAAACAGAGAGTGATTCAAAATGCACATTCTTGATGCAGTAGACGCGAAGAGCCTTCGCAGCGACATCCCAACCTTCCGTGTTGGTGACACCGTGAACGTTCACGTAAACATCATCGAAGGAAACCGCAGCCGTGTTCAGGTTTTCAAGGGCATCGTAATTCGCCGCTCAGGTGAGTCAGTTCGCGAGACCTTCACCGTTCGCAAGATTTCTTTCCAGGTTGGCGTCGAGCGCACATTCCCAGTGCACTCACCAGTAATCGAAAAGATCGAAGTTGTCACAAAGGGTGACGTTCGTCGCGCCAAGCTTTACTTCTTGCGCGACCTTCGTGGCAAGAAAGCGAAAATCAAAGAGCTTCGCGACACCCCAGCTTCAAACTAGTATTTCTGAAATACGCTTGTCACTATGACAGATTTCGGGCAATCAAACCGCCCAGCAAAAGCACCAGCCAGCTCTAACTTTCGCAAAAAAATGCGCCGGTTTAGAAAGAACATTTTCGTTTCTTTCTTGATCGACCTAGCGGTAGTAGTCGGAGTTGCGCTGGTGCTTTCGCTTTTAATCAAGACGTTTTTGCTGCGTTCATTTTTCATTCCGTCAGGCTCAATGCTTGAGACACTGCAGATCGACGACCGAATTATGGTCAACGAACTTGTGCCAGATGTTATCCCGCTTCAAAGAGGCGACGTAGTCGTTTTCAAAGACCCCGGTGGTTGGCTCGGCGTAGTTGACTCGACCCCAAAGCCATTCTTGGTTGAGGCCGGCGATTGGTTCTTGTCTGCTTTCGGAATCACCGCTCCTGACAGCGCGCAACACTTGGTCAAGCGCGTGATCGGTGTCGGTGGCGACCACGTGAAATGCTGCGATGCTGACGGCAAGATTACAATCAACGGCAAAGCAATCACCGAACCATACATTGCCAAGGGCGCAAAACCGTCTTCAATCGAATTCGATGTAAAGGTGCCCGAAGGGTCGTATTGGGTGATGGGTGACAACCGCGAAAACAGCGCTGACTCTCGCTTTCACGGCGACCTGCCGTCAAAGGGTTTTGTAGGCAAAGAGTTTGTTGTTGGTCGCGCGTTTGTTGTGACGTTCCCTGTTTCACACTGGGCCTGGCTTGACGATTTTGCCGATGTCTTTAAAAACGTTCCCAAGCCTTAATTTCGAGCGCGAACTAATCGCCTCGGGCAATCGATTCATAATCGGAATCGATGAGGTTGGGCGAGGTGCGATTGGTGGCCCGGTCGCGGTTGCTGCGGCGCTGGTTGATTCCCAAGCCGAATCTTTTTCACAGCCCTGGCCCGAGGCACTTGCCGACTCAAAGCTGATGACCGAGAAATCTCGAATCGCAACCGCGCCGCTGGTTCGCGATTGGGTAGCAGGCGTGCATACCGGTTATGTTTCAGCTGTTGAAATCGACCAGCGCGGAATCACAAAGGCACTTGCACTTGCTGCTGGGCAGGCGCTAGAGAAAATTCTTGATTCAGCCGAGTTGAGGTCGCAAATTGCTCGCGATGGCGCCACCATCATCTTGGATGGTTCGCACAACTGGCTAGGCGCTCAGGCATCGGGCATCAATGTGATTGCGAGAACCAAGGCAGACCGCGATTGTGTATCTGTAGCTTGCGCATCGGTTGTTGCCAAAGTTGAGCGAGATGCACTGATGATTGAGCTTGGTTCGAGACTGCCCGCCTATGGCTTCGAGGGGCATAAAGGCTATGCATCTGCGGCGCACATCGAAGCAATTAGGTCGATTGGGCCCAGCCCTGAGCACCGCCTGACCTGGCTGACCAGAATTTTGAGTGAAGACCTATCGGTTTAGGATTGAACAAATGGATGAAAACGACTTCGACGACTATGAGAGAGACGCCGAACTGGCGCTCTATCGCGAATATCGCGACGTGGTCGGCACTTTCAAATATGTAATCGAAACTGAGCGTCGTTTTTATTTGGCCAACGAAGTCGACTTGAAGCGGATTGACACCGCAACCGACTTTTATTTCGAGCTAAACATGGTCGACGTTTGGGTTTGGGATATTTATCGCACCGACCGATTTGTTTCGAATGTTCGCGTGCTGACCTTCAAAGATGTCAACGTTGAAGAGCTAACTGGCAAGGCATTCAATCTGCCAAAAGAGCTTGCCGTCGGCGAATAACCCTCACTAGCTCAATTTAGCTTCGAGTTATCAACATAAATTTGCCGGCCTGCAGGGCCGGGCTTCGCCAGCAAGCATTCTTGCAACATGAATGCAAATCACATTTTGGGCCGCTATGGCGAAGAGCGAGCCGCACGCTATTTGGCCGACCTGGGTTATGAAATTGTCGAGCGCAATTGGCGCTGCAACGCCGGTGAGATCGACCTAGTTGCCCGCGACAAAGATCGGCTCGTGTTCGTCGAAGTCAAGACACGAAACGGCAAGGGCTTCGGGCATCCATTCGAGGCAATCACACCCGACAAAGTGGCGCGCATGCGCAAGCTGGTTGCACTTTGGTGCAAATCGAGGCAAATAGGAGCCACAAAGGTCAGGCTAGACGCAGTGTCAGTTCTGGTTTCTAGCGGCCGAGTCAATATTGAGCACCTCAAGCAGGTCTTCTAATGTCATTGGCAAAAAGTTTTTCAATTAGCCTCAACGGCCTATCTGGCACCCCAATCGAGGTCGAAGCCGAGATATCAAGCAATTTGCCAAGTTTTGTTCTTGTTGGGTTGCCCGATACATCTCTGCTCGAGTCGAGAGATCGAGTGCGCTCGGCAATCACTAACACTGGGTTGAAAATGCCTGGTCAGCGGGTGACTGTGAATCTGTCGCCAACTTCAGTTCCAAAGCAGGGCTCGGGTTTTGATCTGGCCATCGCCGCGGCAATCATGACGGCAGCTGGCGAATTCAACGTCGAGTCAGTTGCGAAGCAAATTCATATTGGTGAACTTGGTCTAGATGGTTCGATTAGGCCAGTCAACGGAGTTTTGCCCGCACTCATGGCGGCAAAGGCGGCTGGGTTCAAGAGTGCAATTGTTCCGGTGGCAAATCTGCGCGAGGCTCAGTTGGTTGAGTCATTCGAGGCCATTGGTGTCGAGCATTTTGAGCAGGTTTGCCGAATTCACGGCGTAGATATTGCGGTCAGACCCGACGTTGTCTCAATTGAGCCAAATAAAACCGGGCGAGTCGCCATCAAATCGAATGACGACCAAAAAGACTTTGCCGATGTCGCTGGCCAAGACACCGCAATCGATGCCATGCTGATTGCAGCCGCAGGTGGTCACCACATGCTCATGGTTGGACCGCCTGGCGCAGGCAAAACCATGCTGGCCGAGCGCCTGCCGACCATCTTGCCTCAACTCGACCTCGACTCTGCGCTCGAGACCACTGCAATTCATTCGATTTCTAAAACTAAAAACTTTGGCACGGTTGGGGTCACCGACCTAATCAACCTGCCACCATTTCAAGCTC
>CALDKR010000150.1 GCA_937898095.1 uncultured Rhodoluna sp. | reverse complement strand
CGCTCTTCCGATCTTCAATCGAAACTGCCATGAATGCCAAGGCAGCACAGGCAGCCAAAATTAAAGACTGAAAAATCAACCACGTGAGCAGTGAGATCAAAAGCGAGCTGCCGGCGCGTTTCATAAGGCGGTCACCACAGGCTCATTAGAAATCAGCGCAACTCTGCCGATTTCTGCGACGCGCCGCTGACCTGACTTGTCTAACTCGCAGTGCACCACCAAATCTATGCAGCTTGCGACCGTTGGCTTTATAAATTCACTTGGAATATTTTGGCCAGCCAGAAGCGGCAAGGTGCAAAGTTTTGAAATTGCCTCTTGAGCCGAATTTGCATGAATAGTGCACATGCCCGGCAAGCCCGAATTAAGTGCGATTAGCAAGTCAAGACTCTCGGCTTCGCGCACCTCGCCCACTGCGATTCGACTGGGCCTCATTCTGAGCGCCTCTTTGATGAGCCGTCGCAGGTTTATCTCGCCGCCGCCCTCAGGGCTTGCTGGCCGGGTCTGAAGCGCCACCCAATCTAGGTTCTGCGACCTTATTTCAAAAGTGTCTTCGATGGTCACCAATCTCTCGCTTGAATCAAGCTCAGCCAACAGCGCGCACAACATTGTGGTTTTGCCGGCCTGGGTTGCCCCCGAAACCAAAATATTTTTGCCTTCGCGCACCGCTTGCGTCAGCACAGACTGCTGCAAACTGCTCAACGCCCCAGCGCGTGCGAGTTCGCTTAGCCGATAAATGCGTGTCGGAAACTTTCGAATGTTCACTGACCAGTGACTTGAAGTGACGTCAGGAATCGCCACGTGCAAGCGAGAGCCGTCTTGCAACGAGGCATCGACGAAGGGCATGCTTCTGTCGATTCGGCGACCTGAAGACCTGAGCATTCGTTCGACAAGAGTTCGAATTTCAGCGTCGGTGCTTTTGATGTGAGTGAGGTAATTTCGCCCAGCTCGAGCGATGAAGATTTTTTCAGGCGAGTTGATCCAGATTTCTTCGATGGAATCATCACTCATCAGTGAGTGAAGAGAGCCATAACCGTTTATTTGATCAGAGACCGCTTGATTTATCTGCTGCTCGAGCTGGGCGTTTGCGCCAATTTGGTTTGACTCGAATGCTTCATCAAGGGCGCTCGCAATTGCATCGGCGCGTGGGGTTGCCTTGGTTAGCGCAAGCAGCCTTGCTTGCTGGGCTATTGAATCAATCAAATTGGTCACGTGACCATTTAGCGTCAAGCTCAAAAAACTTATTTAAGTTATCCACAGTCGAGCTTCTTGGCCAGTTTCTGCCTCGATTTAGCAGAATCGAGATTTTTGCGTAAGATAGTCAGGCATGCGGAAGTGGCGAAATTGGCAGACGCACTGGATTTAGGTTCCAGCGCCGCGAGGCGTGCGGGTTCAAGTCCCGCCTTCCGCACCAAATAAAAAACCCGAACAGAAAT
>CALDKR010000149.1 GCA_937898095.1 uncultured Rhodoluna sp. | reverse complement strand
TAGCCACCCGATGGATGTCGTGCGAACCGCCGTTAGCGTAATCGGTGCACAAGATCCAGAGGCAGACAATCCATCCCCAGAGGCCAACCTGGCAAAGTCGATGCGTCTGTTCGCTCAGCTGCCAGCTGTCGTCTCATATGACCAGCGTCGCCGTCGCGGTCAAGAGCTAATCGCCCCTCGCGAAGACCTTGATTTCTCGCAGAATTTCTTGTGGATGACCTTTGGTGAGATTCCTGACGACGTCGTGGTGAACGCATTCAGAATCTCGCTAGTGCTTTACGCCGAGCACTCATTCAATGCGTCGACCTTCACCGCCCGAGTGATCACTTCGACCACCTCAGACCTCTATTCAGCCGTGACCGGCGCGGTTGGGGCCCTAAAGGGTGCCTTGCACGGCGGTGCCAACGAGGCTGTGCTGCACATTTTCAATGAAATCGGATTCGGCCCTAATGCCGCCACTCGTGCTGAAGCGTGGCTAGAACAGGCGCTCGCCGAAAAGCGCAAGATTATGGGCTTCGGTCACCGCGTTTACAAAAAGGGCGACTCTCGAGTTCCTACCATGCGCGCTGCGATGGTTGAGCTAATTGACTACTACAAGCGCCCCGATGTGCTTGAGCTCTACGAAGGCCTAGAAGCGGCCATGACCGAACGCAAGGGCATATTGCCAAACCTTGACTATCCATCAGGCCCGGCTTATCACTTAATGGGCTTCGACACTCTGACTTTCACGCCGTTGTTTGTTGCTGCTCGCATCACCGGATGGACCGCGCACATCATGGAGCAGGCGGCATCGAACGCGCTAATTCGCCCGCTATCGAACTACAACGGAGTCGATGAACGACACCTGTAAAGAGAATTCTTGAGCCTCTCGGGGCTCAAGTTTGAGACCAAAACCCAGCGAGACAATGGCGTACTCCCTGGGTTTTGTGTTTTTAAGACGATCAACAATTCATAGGCGAATTTCGTGACTTAGTGGTCGGATACTCTTTTAGCATGACAAATCTTGAGCGCCCAGAAATCGAACCAATGCTAGAGCCAGCACCGTCAACTTTGACAATCAAAGACGACGTGATTGGCGAAGGCGATGCTGCAACTGCGGGGGCAGTTGTAAACGTGCATTACCTCGGAGTTGATTATGAAAGCGGCGAAGAGTTCGACTCTTCATGGGGCCGCAATCAATCAATCGAGTTTCCTCTGGGTCGCCTCATCAAAGGCTGGCAAGAGGGAATCCCGGGAATGAAAGTCGGCGGTCGTCGCACTCTTATTTGCCCGCCAGAATACGCGTATGGACCAGCAGGGAGTGGACACCACCTGTCAGGCCGCACACTAGTCTTCGTAATTGACCTACTCGGCGTTAAGTAGCTGAAACTTAAAAACAAAAACCACCCATTTGGGTGGTTTTTATTTTTGTAGGCCCAGTGATGCAATTCGGATGCAACTAGCTAAGCGCGCAAGCTTCGCAGAGCGTGTCTCAGCACAGCTTCGCCCACGCTCGCTGCTCGGGGCTCGACGCCCCTACTGACTTCGTCAGCGGGGGCCCGGTCTAGTTTCATCACACCAACGTCTACGAAAAATAAAAAACCGCCCGAAGGCGGTTGTTTATTTTTGTAGGCCCAGTCGGGCTCGAACCGACGACCCACGGATTAAAAGTCCGTTGCTCTACCAACTGAGCTATAGGCCCTTGCGTTGCTCGCGCAACAAGGCTCTAGTTTAGACCACGATGCTCTAGATTTAGAACGACTAAGAAGCAACGTGGCAGATGAGGGCAAAAATGGCCGGTTCGACGAGAATTCGAAAAATAGATTCTGAAATTTCGCGCTCATGGCTTTTGGTCAATGCGTTGAAGCCAGAGAATTTTGACCGAGCCCACGCCTCGCTCGCTGACGAAATCATTCTCGATATCGAAGATGCCGTTGATCCAACTCGCAAGGGCGAGGCGCTAGAAAATGTTGTGCGCTGGTTGAGCGACGGCGGCGACGCCTGGGTTCGCATAAACGATCGAACCACTGATTTCTGGGAGCAAGACTGTCGCGCACTTGCCGGGCTAACTGGGCTCAAAGGTGTAATGCTGGCTAAAACTGAAGCTGGTGAACACGTGACTGAAACCTTCAAATTGCTAAATGAAGGCAAGCCTGTGCTTGCCTTGGTTGAATCTGCCCTCGGCATTGAAGACGCCCGCCAAATTGCCGAGGCGCGAGGCGCTTTTCGACTAGCGTTCGGCAGTGGTGACTATCGTCGAGACACCGGCACGAGCAACGATGAAGCTGCAATGTCCTACCCTCGATCGCGACTCGTTGTCGCCAGTCGAGTAGGTCACCTGCCTGGTCCAATTGATGGCCCCACCGTGGGAACAAGTTATCCGGTTCTGCGTGAAAAATCTGAAATCACAGTCGCCCTAGGAATGACTGGAAAACTCTGCCTCGACATGGATCAAACTCCAATCATCAACGAAGTGATTAGCCCGACTCGATCTGATGTCACCTGGGCCAGAGACTTTATGGCCGACTT
>CALDKR010000148.1 GCA_937898095.1 uncultured Rhodoluna sp. | reverse complement strand
GCCCATTGCGCGCTCGCGCACTGCCCCGGTGAAAGCTTTTACGACCTCGAGCGCAACGTCAGCCTCGAGCAGTGCACGTCGAATTTCACGAAGCGTGGCATCGATGTCTGCGGCGCTGAGCTTGCCTTTGCTGCGCAGATTTTTGAACGTATCGACTAAGCGATCAGAGAGATTTCCAAACATTTCGCTCGATTCTAACTAACTAGCCCGGCTGCAAATTCAGTGGCGTCAAAGAACGCAAAATCATCGATTCCCTCGCCGACACCAACGAGCTTCACGGGAATGTTCAGCTCACGTTGAATCGAATACACGATTCCGCCTCGAGCGGTGCCGTCAAGTTTGGTTAGCACCACACCGGTGACTTTGGCGACCTCGGCAAAAGCCTTGGCCTGAGTTAGCCCGTTTTGGCCAGTCGTGGCATCGAGCACCAAGAGAACCTCGCTGATTTGAGCGGTCTTTTCGACCACGCGGCGAATTTTGTCTAGCTCTTGCATTAAGTCGGCTTTGTTCTGCAAACGACCTGCGGTGTCGATGATCAAAATATCTGCGTCACCTCGAACGGCAATTTCGGTGGCTTCGAATGCGACCGATGCAGGGTCTTGACCCTCGGTTTTTGGTCGCACGAGCTTGGCGCCCGCTCGGTCAGCCCAGGTTGCAATCTGATCGACAGCGGCTGCCCTGAATGTGTCAGCTGCGCCGATAACTACATCCCAGTCGCCTTCGCGCAGCCAGTTCGCCAATTTGCCGATTGTGGTGGTCTTGCCGACGCCGTTAACGCCAACCACCAAAAACACGTATGGCAGTTTGCCGTCGCTTAGGTTTAGTGCTTTGTCTTCGCGCTCAAGGTTGCCGGCAATCACGTCAGCCAAAATCTGTTTGAGTTCAGCCTCAGATTCTGCGCCGGTCTGCTTAGCTCGCGACTTGACCTGCTCGACGATTTGCGCTGAAGCATCGATGCCAAAGTCGGCGGTCAGCAGAACATCTTCGAGGGCATCGAGGTCGGTTGGGTCAAACTTGATTCGACTAAAAAGACTGCGGATGCCCTTGCGCGCGCTGCGCTTTGGCAGTTCGACAGCGACCAGCTCTGCGGTTGCCGCCGGTTCTGGCTCTGGCTGCTGAAGCGGTTGCTGTGTAGGCTCGGCGATAACCCCAACCGCCTCATCGAGTTCGACTGCTTCGATAGCCGCAGATTCGACTGCGGCTGATTTAACATCCGCAGTTTCGACATCTGCAGATTCAATAGCGGCACTGTCGACTGATTCAGCCGCTTCGGTTGACTTTTTCTTTTTCCAGAATAAAAACGCCATGGCTAGTTCTTCTCTAGCAATCGCTGACCGACCACGGCCGAAACACCGTCTTGACGCATCGACACTCCATACAGCGCGTCGGCAATCTCCATCGTGCGCTTTTGGTGAGTGATGATGATCAGCTGAGAGTTTGAGCGAAGATCTTCAAAAATCTGAAGCAGGCGACCAAGGTT
>CALDKR010000147.1 GCA_937898095.1 uncultured Rhodoluna sp. | reverse complement strand
AAAATATTCGACCGTTGGGCGAGTTGCATCGACAAAAACCGATTTGCTGCTGAGGGCAATCGAAGACGGAATCATCGACGAAGGTTTGCTCTAGCCATGACTGCGATTAGCGAAGTGCCGACAAATTCGGTTGCTTTATCGCGCGTGCGCAGGTTGATTGGCCGCACATTTTCTATCGCCATGCTGTTTAGCTCAATTGAAGTTGTAACCAACGCTTTGGCCTTTGAAGATCTGAAGGCAACGCCACTGCAGCTAATTGCGCTCGTTCTTTCAATGTCGGTCATCGTCGGATATTTCATTCAATTTTGGTTTTTTCAGGGCGGCAAATTTTGGTACGCCGCTCACGCAATTTTGGTCACCCTGATTTCGTTGCTCTGGATTCCACTGCTGGATCCGATTGCAGACGGACCAGAGAAACCATGGATCTGGTGGACGGTTGGAAATGCGGCAATCGCAGCAGGATTAGCATTTCGGCCAGCAGTCGCGGCCCTTTTTGTGGTTGCACTGCCGACAATTTGGTTCTTCGTGCGAACCAGCCCGCAGGGCGGTGCAGCGCCCTGGGGCGATGCCCTTCAAGACTCGATTTATACGCTGCTGTTTAGCCTCTCAATCTCTGGCCTTTTGGCGTTGTTTCAAGATTCAGCTCGTCGAGTCGACCTCGAAAACCATCGAGCCATGTTTGCTGCAGCCGAGCGCGCACGCACCGATGCTATTGAGTCAGAGCGCGCGCGAATCGACGCCTTGGTTCACGACAAGGTTTTGACCACCCTTTTGGTTGCAGCCAACAGCAAAAGCCCCGAAGAATTCAGCGCTGCTGTTGAACTAGCCGATGCGGCCGTTGAAAGTCTTGAGGGCCTTGAAAGCGACCTGGTCGACAAACGAGAAATCATCACTGCAAACTCTTTGTTTCGCGCTCTGAAAGATGCCGTTGCTCGCATGAATTCAAATGTTGAAATCACAATCGACAATTCATCAGACCAGCAAGTCGAACCTCGAGTCGCAGATGCCCTAACCGAAGCCACACTTCAAGCGGTTCACAATTCACTGTTGCATGCTGGCTCAAATGCAAAGCGTGGCTTGAAAATGCGCACCAATGGCGGAAGGTTGAAAATTGTGATCTTTGACACCGGCCGTGGTTTTAGGGTTAGCCGCATTCCTGCGTCGCGCCTTGGTTTGAGGTTGTCGATTATTGACCGAGTTGAAAAAGTCGGCGGCCGCGTTTTCATTGACACCAAGCCCGGTCACGGCACCAACATCATTCTCGAGTGGGGCGAAAAATGATCTCGGTTTCGAGATATTTGCTGGTCATTTCAGCGTCGTTGTATGCCATGTTTCACGCCGCCCTGGGCGTTATTTGGCTGGCGCAGTATCCGGCACCATTGATGGCCGCTCTGGCTTTAGTTATCTATCTGGCTGCGGTGATTCCGACAATCGTGGCTTTCGACACACTCGCTCTTCCGCCTTTTATGGCGATTCTCAACCTGGCGGCCGCGGCAATCATCCCGGTTCTAATTAACGGGCAACTCGATAAGTCTTTTGCCGGAACTTATGCCACCTGGTATGTAGCTGCTGTGGCAACTCTCATGGCTGCAACG
>CALDKR010000146.1 GCA_937898095.1 uncultured Rhodoluna sp. | reverse complement strand
TTTATCCGCGTTCATTCAGTGACTCAAACGGTGATGGCATGGGCGACCTGCCGGGCATCACCGCCCGACTAGATTCACTCGCCGCCCTCGGCGTCGATGCCGTATGGTTGTCGCCGTTCATGCGCTCGCCTCAAAAAGATGCAGGCTATGACGTTAGTGATTATCAAGATGTCGACCCGCTTTTTGGCACGCTGGATGATTTTGACGCGATGGTGGCTCGCGCTCACGAGCTGGGTTTGCGAATTCTGGTTGACCTGGTTCCAAATCATACGAGTGATCAGCACCGATGGTTTCAGGCTGCGCTGACTGCCGACGAAGGTTCGCCTGAGCGCGCTTTTTATCACTTCAAGGCCGGTCGGGGTCAGAACGGTGAATTGCCGCCCAACAACTGGGTTTCGATGTTTGGCGGCCCAGCCTGGACTCGCGTGACCAACCCTGACGGCACGGCCGGTCAGTGGTATTGCCACCTTTTTGACTCAAGTCAGCCAGATTTGAACTGGGAGAATCCGGCCGTTCAAGCTGCGTTTGAAGACATCTTGCGCTTCTGGCTCGACCGTGGCGTCGACGGTTTTAGAGTCGATCAACCGCACGCCATGGGCAAAGCCGAGGGCCTGCCTGACCACCCGGATGTCGAGCGTGCTGGCGCTGGTTTCATCGAGGGCGAACCAAGCCCGCCGATGTGGTTTCAAGAATCAGTTCATCCGATTTTTAGACGCTGGCGCGAAATTCTCGACAGCTATGACGGCGAGCGCGCGATGTGCGGCGAGGCATATGTTCTGCCACTTTCATTCATGGCGCTGTGGGTTCGACCTGACGAATTTCACCAGACTTTCAACTTCAGATTTCTAGACAGCGAGTGGCGCCCACAGATTTTGTTTGACTCAATCAACGAGTCTTTTGAGGCATTCGATGCAGTCGGTGCACCAAGCACCTGGGTGCTGTCGAACCACGACATTATTCGCCACGCAACCCGAATGGGTGGCGTAGTTGGCAGACCAACTGCGTCTGATGGTATTGGCCCGAATGATCCGCAGCCAGACCGGGAGCTGGGTCTTCGTCGAGCAAGAGGGGCAACACTTTTTGTCTTAGGGCTGCCCGGGTCGACATACCTATATCAGGGCGAAGAACTGGGCCTGCCAGAGCACACGACTTTGGCTGATGAGTATCGCCAAGACCCAACTTTTTTTCGAACTGGTGGCAAGCGCGTTGGTCGCGACGGATGCCGCGTGCCGCTGCCATGGGAGGCAGGTGTAGGTGCCGCCAACGGATTTAACCAAACCGGCAAATCGTGGTTGCCGCAACCAGAAATTTACGCGGATTATGCGCGTGACCGTCAAGAAGGTGTGGCCGGTTCAACTCTCGAGCTTTATAAGCACGCATTGAAATTGCGCAAACAACTAGAGCTGGGTTCGGGCAGCTTTGAGTGGGCCAGTGAGTTTGTCCGTGATCACAGTCTTGGCTACCTCAACGGCGACATTCTTGTGATTCACAACTTTGGCCATGAGCCAATCGCACTGCCGGCCGGCGAGATTATCGCCTCGAGTTTGCATGGCATGCCCGCCGAACGCGCTCTAGCTGCAGACCAAACAGTCTGGCTAAAACTCAACTAGTTTTTGTATCCCTTTGCTGGCCAGAAGAACTTCTTCTTGGTCATAAAGCCCAACGCAGGCACAATCACGGTTCGCACCAAAAGCGTGTCAAGCAGCACACCGATGCAAACAATCACACCGATCTGAGCCAGTGCCACCAGAGGCAAAACACCCAGCACGGCGAACACTGCAGCCAGCAGGATTCCGGCGCTGGTGATAACGCCACCGGTCGATGAAAGCGCCTTGATCATGCCCTGCTTGACGCCTAGGTGGGCCGCTTCTTCTTTAGCGCGAGTGACCAAGAAGATGTTGTAGTCAACGCCAAGTGCCACAAGGAACAAGAAGCTGTAGAGGAAAACACTTAGGTCGAGCCCTGGGAATCCAAACACGTTGGTGAATAGCAGCCAGCCAAGGCCCATGCTTGCAAAGAACGAGGCGACCACGGTGGCAAGCAATAGAACAGGTGCAACAAAAGCACGCAGTAACAGCACAAGAACTATGAACACCAAGGCCAAAATCATCGGGATGACGAGACCTTGATCATGCGCATAAGCGTTCTTTACGTCTAGAGCTTGAGCGTCTTGACCAACTACTAGAGCGTCGGCACCATCCACTTTTTTGACTGCGTCGCGGAG
>CALDKR010000145.1 GCA_937898095.1 uncultured Rhodoluna sp. | reverse complement strand
GTTCGAAGCACCCGCGGCGATGTTCACCGCATCGCACAACCCAGCCGCATACAACGGCATCAAGTTCTCGCGAGCCGGCGCTCGCGCAATCAGCATGAACACCGGTCTCGCGCAGATAAGAGACCGCGCCAAGCAGTATCTCGAGAACGGAATCACTCCGGTTGCGAACCCCGGTAGTTTCCGCGAGGAGCACATCCTGGTTCGCTACGCCTCTTACCTGCGTGAACTGGTAAACCTGTCTGGAATTCGCCCACTCAAGGTAGTGGTGGATGCTGCCAACGGTATGGGTGGCATGACCGTGCCAGCGGTGCTGGGTCACGCGACCGACCTCGAACCGCTGCCTCTCGAGATCGTGCCGATGTACTTTGAACTCGACGGCACTTTCCCCAACCACGAGGCAAACCCGCTCGACCCGAAGAACCTGGTTGACTTGCAGGCTGCGGTTGTCGAGCACGGTGCTGACATCGGCCTTGCCTTCGACGGCGATGCCGACCGAGTTTTCGTAATCGATGAGCTGGGCCAGCCA
Source organism: uncultured Rhodoluna sp. (assembly GCA_937898095.1). Lineage (GTDB taxonomy): Bacteria > Actinomycetota > Actinomycetes > Actinomycetales > Microbacteriaceae > Rhodoluna. The sequence continues at coordinate 13,629 of CALDKR010000145.1, read as the reverse complement.
GTTACCCCCAGCGCGGTTGCCGCAATCGTTGCTCGCCGCGAAATCGCGCGCGAAAAGGCTCAGAACCCTGGCGCACCAATCACGATCTTGCACAACCTGTTAACCTCAAAAGTTGTTGAGGAAATAATTGCCGCCGACGGCGCCAAGCCAGTGCGCACCAAGGTCGGTCACTCGCTAATCAAAGACCAAATGGCTGCCACCAATGCCGTTTTTGGCGGCGAACACTCTGCGCACTACTACTTCAGAGACTTCTGGGGTGCCGACAACGGAATGCTCGCAGCGATGCACGTTCTTGCCGAGTTTGGTGCGCAAGAGCAAGCCATGTCTGAATTCGCCAAGAAGTTCAACCCGTATTTCATGAGTGGCGAAATCAATTCAACCGTTGCCGATGTAACTGCCGCTCAAGCTCGAATCCACGATGCATTTGCTGATCGAGCAAACTTTGAAAACTTCGACGGCGCAACCGCCACGGCAAAAGACTGGTCAAAAGAGGCTTGGTGGTGGTTTAATGTTCGTGCATCAAACACAGAACCGCTATTGCGCCTTAACGTCGAAGCCTCGGACGATATCACTATGCAGCGCATTCGGGATGAAGTACTTCAACTTATCCGAAAGTGATCCGAGCACATGTCAAAGACCTTGACCTCAATTGATTTCAAAGTAGCAAACCTCGACCTGGCCGAAGCCGGCCGTCACCAGATTCGACTCGCCGAAAACGAGATGCCTGGCTTAATGTCGATTCGCGCCGAATTCTCAAAGAGCAAGCCTTTAGCTGGCGCTCGCATCGCGGGTTCACTGCACATGACCGTGCAGACCGCAGTGCTGATTGAAACTTTGGTCGAGCTGGGTGCTCAGGTGCGCTGGGCTTCATGCAACATTTTTTCAACCCAAGACGAAGCAGCAGCAGCAGTAGTAGTTGGTCGTGACGGCACTCTCGACGCGCCAAAGGGCACCCCGGTCTTTGCCTGGAAGGGCGAGACCCTCGAAGAATATTGGTGGTGCACCAACCGCATTTTTGACTGGTCGGCAGAAGCTGCCGAAGCCGGCGAAGACTATCTCGGCCCAAACATGATTCTTGACGATGGCGGCGACGCAACTCTCTTGGTTCACAAGGGTCGCGAGTTTGAGCTAGCCGGTTCGGTTCCGGCTACCGGCATCGACGACAGCGAAGAATACGGCGTGATTTTGAACCTGCTTCGCGAGTCGCTGGCCGCCACCCCAGATCGCTTCACTCGCATTGCGGGCGAGATCAAGGGCGTCACCGAAGAAACCACAACCGGCGTGCTTCGCCTTTATGAATTCCACAAGCGTGGCGAGCTGCTGTTTCCAGCGATCAACGTGAACGACTCGGTCACCAAGAGCAAGTTCGACAACAAATATGGCATTCGCCACTCACTGCCAGATGGTCTAAACCGCGCAACCGACGTTCTTATCGGCGGCAAAGTTTGTTTCGTTGCTGGCTATGGCGATGTCGGCAAGGGCTCTGCTGAAGCCCTTCGTGGCCAGGGCGCCCGAGTTATCGTGAGCGAAATTGACCCAATCTGTGCACTTCAGGCCGCAATGGATGGATTCCAGGTGGCTCGACTTGAGAGCGTGATTGAACAAGTTGACATTTTTGTCACCGCAACCGGCAACCAGGGCATCATCAAGCCAGAGCACGTGCTGAAGATGAAGCACCAGGCGATAATCGCAAACGTTGGACACTTTGACGACGAGATCGACATGGCCGGCATCAATCGAATTGCAGGCGCAGAGAAAATCGAAATCAAGCCACAGGTTCACGAGTGGCGTTTGCCAAACGGTCGATCAGTGCTGATTTTGAGTGAGGGTCGATTGATGAATCTTGGCAACGCAACCGGCCACCCAAGCTTTGTGATGAGCAACTCATTCTCTAACCAGGTGCTTGCGCAGATCGAAATTTTCACCAAGGGTGAGCAATACGAGCTTGGCGTTCACATCTTGCCAAAGGCCCTCGACGAGAAGGTTGCAAAACTGCACCTTGACGCGTTGGGTGTCGAGTTGACACAGTTGTCTTCAGAGCAGGCTCGCTACATCGGGGTCAACCCTAACGGCCCGTTCAAGGTAGACCACTACCGCTACTAAAATTGCATCTGTTCGAAGTCGGGCGATTGTTACTGAGCACGGAGTTGTATGGCGCACAAGATCTTGGTTGTCGAAGATGACCACGGAATTCGCGAATCACTGACCAACTGGCTTGAATCTCTAGGATACGAACCAGCTGCATGTGGCGATGGCTCGACGGCTCTGTCAACATTCAAGACCGTTCAGCCCGATTTGGTTTTGCTCGACGTGATGTTGCCAGGCAAAGACGGCATCGAGGTTTGCAACGAGATTCGTTCAATTGCCGGAACCCCAATCATCATGCTTACAGCCAAGGCCGAGAGCGATGACGTTGTTCGTGGCCTTGAGGCTGGCGCCGACGACTATGTGGTCAAGCCATTTGATTCTCAGGTTCTGCTAGCTCGCATCAAAGCCCGCCTTCGCCCCCTAGAGTCGACAAGCTCAGAGGTTCTAACCATCGGCCCACTGACCCTCGACGTTGTTGGTCACGAGGTCAAGCGCAATGGCGAAAAGATCTCACTGACTCCGCTTGAATTCAGCCTGCTGCACACTTTGGCGGTCAAGCCAAAGCAAGTCTTCACTCGCGAGATGCTGCTCGACACAGTTTGGGGCTATCACTACAAAGCCGACACTCGTTTGGTGAATGTGCACGTTCAGCGTTTGCGTTCAAAAATCGAAGACGATCCAGACAATCCAAAAATTGTCACCACCGTTCGCGGAATTGGCTACAAGGCCGGTCAGGGATAAGTGAAATTCCGAGGCGCCATTAAGTGGGCGCTCGGCCTGTTCAGAAGCTCGCTTCAGTTTCGCGCCGCGTTCACCACCGTTGTTCTGAGCGGAATCTCGCTGACCTTGGTTGGCGGTTTTCTTTCGTACTCAATCGGAAACGGTCTCTATAACACGCGCTTAGAGCAGGTTCTGATTGAATCAGAGCGCGCGGCGCTCGACGTTCAAAATACCTTCGCGGCATCTAATGTCACCGACGAAGTCGGCCTTCAGTCTCTAATGAACGCAGTGATTCCGAATCTTGAATCGACCACAACCTCTGACTCACGCAAGGTCGCACTACTTCGTTCGCCTGACCAAGGCGGCACGCTCTATTTGCAAAGTCCGATTTCTGCTGACCTCGACACAACTCTTATTCCAGATGCCCTTCGCACAGCAGTTCGCAGCACGCCCGATCGACTTAGCTATCAATCAATCGGAATCCCGATGCCAGGCGCCACTCACCCTGGCATTGCAGTTGGGGCACAGATCGATGTTCCACTAGCCGGGGCATACGAGCTTTATTTGGTTTTCGATCTAAACGGCGAACAAGAGACGCTGGATTATGTGCAGCGCACACTCTTTTTTGCCGGGCTCATCATCTTGGCGCTAATCGCTGCGGTTAGCTATTTCGTAACCAGCTGGCTGGTTAAACCGGTCAAAGTTGCCGCCGAGGTTTCAGAGCGCCTGGCTGACGGTGCGCTTGACGAACGTTTGCCCGAGCGAGGCGAAGACGTTATTGCCACCCTGGCCAGATCGTTCAACCGCATGGCGCAATCTCTGCAGAGTCAGATCAACAAGTTGGCCAGCGTTTCAAAAATGCAACAGCGATTTGTGTCTGATGTGTCGCACGAACTTCGCACGCCGCTGACCACCATCAAACTCGCGGGTGATGTTATTTTCGCTCAGCGCGACAAGCTTGAACCAGCAGCCAAACGCTCGGCTGAATTAATGCACGATCAAATCGAACGCTTTCAAATTCTGCTCAACGACCTGCTTGAAATTTCTAGGTATGACGCTGGTGCGGTGACGGCTGATTTTGAATTGAATGACATGAATGGTGTTGTTGGAATGGCAATTTCGGGCATCGAGCCGCTGGCAAATTCAAAGGGCTCTGAGATTCAGATTGTTATTCCTTCGGGCCCGGCTGAGGCTGAATTCGATTCGCGCCGCATCGAGCGCCTAATTCGCAACCTGTTGGCCAACGCTATTGAGCATGGCGAAGGTCGACCAATTCAGGTGGCAGTCGGAGTCAATGACAGCGCGGTTGCCGTTTCGGTCACTGACCAGGGCGTAGGCATGTCGCGAGCTGAAGTTGACCGTGTGTTCGACAGATTCTGGCGAGCCGACCCAGCACGCAAGCGCACAACCGGCGGCACCGGGCTTGGGTTGGCGATTTCGCTCGAAGACACCCACCTTCACAATGGCTGGCTGCAGGTCTGGGCTAAACCTAACCAGGGCGCTTCGTTCAGGTTGACATTGCCGCGACAGCAGGGTGTGGTGTTCTCTGAGTCGCCACTACCTTTGCCTCCGCGCGACTTCATTTTGGCGCCTGATTCTTTGAGCACCGAGACCGGTGAGGTGACCCAGCAGTGATTGATTTTGGAAAAATTCGGCGCGCGATTTTCGGCGCGGTGGCGGCTATTTTGACTATAAGTGCGACAGCAGCATGCGCCCAGTTGCCGACTTCTGGCTTAGTTCAGCAGGGCACTGATCTTTCTGCTGGCATCGCCAGTGATTACCTTTACTACTCTCCAAGCGGGCCAACTGTCGGTGCAACTCCAACAGAAATAATTCGTGGATTTTTGAATGCTGGCACAGCACCCCAGAATGACTTTTCAACCGCGCGCGAGTTTCTATCTGAGAATTTCAAGGCCAAGTGGGATCCAAGCGGTGCCACTCTGGTTCAGCGCGGACAGCTAAAGATCGATGCGCTGTCTGACGCGCAAATTGCCGTGACAGTGGGCGTTCAGTCGCAGGTCGACTCCGACGGCCAGTTCTCTTTTTGGCCAGCAGGCTATAGTCGCCAGCTTGATTTCACGCTGGTGCGTGAAGGCAACCAGTGGCGAATCGACACTGCACCGAACCTGATCGTCGTGATCCAGCCTGTTTTCGACGTGATTTTTTCGCCATATTCGCTTTATTTCTACGACAACGCATTCAAGCACCTAGTGCCTGATGTGCGCTGGTTTCCGAGCCGTGCCTCGACCACAACTTTGATTGTCAATGCGGTTCTCAACGGGCCGGCCGACTGGCTAAGTTCGGGCGTGAAGAGTGCAATTCCGCTCGGAACCAAATTGAGTTTTGATTCGGTCGCCGTCGAGGGTGGCATCGCCAAAATTGATCTCAGCTCAAGTGCCTTGAGTGCAACTCCGGCTGAGCGAAGACTCATGAAGAATCAGCTATTGGCAACCCTCGGTCAGATTCCTGGTGTGAGCGATGTGCAGATTTTAGTTGCGCGCACCCCGCAAGACATCGTTGACCTGCCGCCGCTTGACTTAGTGAAAAACAATGAAACCCCAATCGGCTTGGCTAACAACGAGCTGCGCCATGTCGGTGGATCAAAGGCTGAAGTTAGAAACTCAACCTATTCACTTGGAAAGGTTGTGCCAAGCGGCTTTGCGCTCAATTCAGATGAGTCGACCTTGGCACTCAAGAGTCGCGACGGCATCTGGTTGGCGCAACTCGATTCAATCGGGCAGGCAATCAACCTGATTGATGCCAGACCTGGATTATTGAATCCGGTTTTTGATTCAACAGGAATGCTTTGGTCTACTGGCGCATCTTCAAAATCTTCACTGATCACATATGCCAAAAATGGTCGGGCACGACAGATCGACGCCACCTGGCTTTCGGCTATCAAACGCAAACAGATAGCAATTAGCCCCGAGGGTTCGCGCATTGCTGTTCTTGAATCGCGCAAGAGCGGAAATGTGCTTTGGGTTGCAGTTATTTCACACAGCCCCGATGGCGAGGCATTAAGCCTTGGCAATCCGATTGAACTGCCAACTAACAGCGGTCCAGTAATCAGTTTTGCCTGGGCTAATGAAACCAAAATTGCCGTCTTGACTAGCGAGGCTCGAGCCACTGTGCCCAAGTTGCTTCAGGTCGGTGGGTTGTCAACAATTCTTCCGGTCGTGGCGGACGCGGTTGAAATTGCAGCCAGCAACATTGGCGATTCGATTTATGTGCGCACTAAAAATGGTGATGTATTCCAACTTCGCGGAAACAACTGGAGTCGCGTTGCTAGCGATCAAGACTCAATTCAATTCGCAGGCTAGTTATAAACAGCTTTAGGTCTGACCCAATCAAGTAATTGAAGGCCGGATCAGCATAGAGCCGTGAATTTATTTCAAGAGCTGCTCAATGCGTTGGTTCCGTCTAAATGCGAACTTTGCCATCGACGAGGTTGGTCAATTTGCGGCGCCTGCCGCCAAACCCTCAAGGTTCTGCCCAGAAATTCAATTCGCCAGTTTGATAATCACACCTCAGACTTGGCGGGCATAAGTTTTTTCGATTATTTGCCTCCGATTCCAAATTTGATGCATGCCTTCAAAGAGCGCGGAATCACGGAGATCATCGATCACCTGGTCGATTCAATTGACTCTGACCGACTGGTTTCGGCTATCGAGCAAATGCGAGGCATTTCTTTTGAGACCGATCTTGTTCTAGTTCCGGTTCCTAGTTCTCTGGCTGCTTTTAGGCAACGCGGTTTTTCACCGGCGTCAAAGGTTGCTAGGTCTCTGTCGAAGGCGGCAAACTCTGGCGGCTTGCAAAATCGCGTCATTAACCTTTTGATGCGGTCTCGATCAGTTGCCGACCAAGCCTCGCTTGACACTGTTGGTCGCCGAAAAAACCAGCAAGAAAGCATGGTGGCCATTCACCAGTTGACTGGCGACGTGCTTTTGATTGACGACATTGTGACGACCGGTGCAACTCTCAGTGAGGCACGTCGGGCAGTCAATCAGGCGGGTGGGCGAGTGATTGGCTTCTGCACGCTTGCTGAGACTTTGTTGAAACAGCAGGTTAAAAGTGCAAAACCCAACACCTAAAAATCAAAATGGGTATACCTTTCATTCACAGGCAAAGTTGCCTGAGACGGAGGTCACAATGGAAATCAACATCTCGGCTCGCAACCTATCGGTTTCAGACCGTTTCAAAGATTATGTTCAAGATCGCGCCCACAAAGTTGAGCAGCTAGCTCACCGCGTTGAATCGCTCGACATCAAGGTGACCCGACACGACCATAGCCGCAATTCTGGCCCAGAAGATCAGGTCGAACTAACCGTGTTCGAACCCGGCCACGTGATTCGCGCTGAAGCTCACGCCGGCGACAAGTTCGCAGCCTTCGATGCCGCACTGGGCAAGTTATCAGAGCGCCTTCGCCGAGCCGCCGATCGTCGCAAAGTTCACCACGGTCGACACGGCTCAATCGGAGCAAGCGAGTTGTCAGCACACGATTTTGCCGAACTAGACATTCAGCCGGCTGACGCCGATGTGCTTTTGGGCACCGCCAAAGCTGAAGAGGCGGCAGCCCCCGAGGTTGATCTTGGCGAAAGCCCGGTGGTAATTCGCCGCAAGCAATTCAAGGCCAACCCAATGTCGGTCGATGACGCGCTGTATCACATGGAACTAGTCGGCCACGATTTCTATTTATTCCACGACTCTGAGACTGACAAACCTAGCGTGGTTTATCGTCGCAAAGGTTGGAACTATGGAGTAATCACGCTCGACTAAGTTGCAGATTTTGTTCGCTTAGAGCGGTGCCTACAAGTGCCGCAAACGCAGGGCCCGACCGCTTTAGGTCGGGCCCTGCGTCTAAGATTGACTCTTAGCGACACAACCGATTTGGAGCAAAATCTTGGCAACAATCATCGACAAAATCCTGCGCGCCGGCGAGGGCCGAATTCTGGCCAAGCTGCGCAACTACGCAGCCGCGGTCAATGCTCTTGAAGACAACTTCACTTCTCTGACTGACGATGAACTTCGCAACGAGACCACAGTCTTGCGCGAGCGTTATGCCGCAGGCGAGAGCCTTGATGAATTGCTGCCTGAGGCATTCGCTGCAGTGCGCGAAGCCTCAAAGCGCACCCTCGGTCTTCGTCACTTTGACGTTCAGCTGATGGGTGGCGCGGCCCTGCACCTAGGCAACATCGCCGAGATGCGCACCGGTGAAGGAAAAACGCTGGTTGCCACTCTGCCCGCATATCTAAATGCAATTGCTGGCCGCGGTGTGCACGTGGTCACCGTCAACGACTTCTTGGCTTCATATCAAAGTGAACTCATGGGCCGCGTGTTCCGCGCCCTCGGCATGACAACGGGCTGCATCCTTTCTGGTCAAGAGCCAGCTGAGCGTCGCGAACAATACCTTGCCGACATCACCTACGGAACCAACAATGAATTTGGGTTCGACTATCTTCGCGACAACATGGCTTGGCAGCAGCCAGACCTAGTGCAGCGCGGTCACTTTTTTGCCATTGTCGACGAAGTTGACTCGATTCTTATCGATGAGGCCAGAACCCCGCTAATCATCTCTGGCCCTGCGGCTGGCGATGCAAACCGTTGGTTTGGCGAATTCGCAAAAATTGCCGAGCGCCTTCAGCCAGTCATCGATTATGAAGTCGACGAAAAAAAGCGCACCGTTGGCATTCTCGAACCAGGCATCGAAAAGGTCGAAGATTACCTAGGCATCAGCAACCTTTATGAGTCAGCAAACACGCCTTTGATCTCATTCCTTAACAATTCAATCAAAGCCAAGGCGCTCTTCAAGCGCGACAAAGACTACGTCGTAATGAACGGTGAAGTTCTAATCGTTGACGAGCACACCGGTCGCATCCTTGCCGGCCGTCGTTACAACGAGGGCATTCACCAGGCCATTGAGGCCAAAGAGGGCGTCGAGGTCAAGGCTGAGAACCAAACTCTGGCAACCGTCACTCTGCAGAATTACTTCCGCCTATACAAAAAGCTTTCAGGCATGACCGGAACCGCCGAAACTGAGGCGGGCGAGTTCATGAGCACCTACAAGCTTGGCGTAGTGCCAATTCCGACAAATAAGCCGATGGTTCGAATCGACCAGTCAGACCTGATCTTTAAAAATGAAGAGGTCAAGTTCAATGAGGTTGTTAAAGACATCGCTGCTCGTCACAAGACCGGCCAGCCGGTTTTGGTCGGAACCACCAGCGTTGAAAAGAGCGAATATCTCTCGAAGCTGTTGGCCAAAGAGGGCGTGCGTCACGAGGTTCTGAACGCCAAGAACCACGCTCGCGAGGCAGCTATCGTTGCTCAAGCTGGTCGATTTGGCGCTGTTACAGTTGCAACCAACATGGCTGGTCGAGGCACCGACATCATGCTCGGCGGAAACACTGAGTTTCTAACCGTTGACTCGTTGGCCAAGAAGGGCCTCGCCTCAGAAGAGCACCCAGAAGAATATGAAACCGCCTGGGCTGCTGAGTTTGAGCGTATCAAGGCTGAGGTCGCAGTCGAGGCTGAGCGCGTGCTTGAGGTTGGTGGCCTTTATGTTTTGGGCACCGAGCGCCACGAATCGCGTCGCATCGACAACCAGCTTCGTGGTCGTGCTGGTCGCCAGGGTGACCGCGGTGAGTCTCGTTTCTACCTATCGCTCACCGACGATCTAATGCGCCTGTTCAACTCTTCAGCGGCGGCAAGTTTGATGAACCGCCCAGGCATTCCAGACGACATGGCCATCGAGTCAAAGGTCGTCAGCCGTGCCATCGCCAGCGCTCAGAGCCAGGTTGAGGGTCGCAATGCCGAAATTCGCAAGAACGTTCTGAAATACGACGACGTTCTGAACCGTCAGCGCGAAGCCATCTACAGCGATCGCCGTCACATTCTCGAGGGCGACGACATTGCCGACCGCATCCAGGTTTTCATTAGAGATGCAGTCTCAGCAATCGTCGATCAGCACATCTCAGACACGGCGGCAAGCGACTGGAACCTAGACGCACTTTGGGCAGACCTAAAGGCGCTTTATCCGATTCAGCTAGAAATTCAAGAGGTTCTATCTGAGGCGGGCAACCGCTCAAGGCTGACCAAAGCCTGGTTGACCAAAGAGATCGTGGCCGATGCAGAGCGTGCCTATGTCAACCGCACCAATGAGGTTGGCGAGCTAGCCATGCGTGAGCTTGAGCGTCGCGTTGCGCTTTCGGTTATCGACCGCAAGTGGCGTGACCACCTTTACGAAATGGATTACCTAAAAGAAGGCATTGGCCTTCGTGCAATGGCTCAACGCGACCCGCTGGTTGAATATCAGCGCGAGGGATATGGCATGTTTGAGCAGATGATGGGTGCCATCAAAGAAGAAACAGTTGGTTTCTTGTTCAACCTAGAGGTGCAGGTTCAGGCTGCACCAGAACAGCACGTTCAAGAGTCTGAGCTAACCTACATTGCCCCTAACGAAGACGGCGTGGCTGAAGAATCACACCCAGCACCACACGATCAAGAGCCACCAAAGTCGGCACCTGGCAGCTCGTTCTTCAGGTCATAATGACTAAAAAGTGGGTCTCGACTTAGTCGAGACCCACTTTTTTCATGTCTGTTTAGAGCACGTTGACCATGGTGGCCTGCCATCGTGCGTTAAGGCCCTCAAGTCGAATCGCCACAGCTCGCGTTCTTGAATCGCTGTTTAGCAAAACAACCGACTCGATTACTCCGTCGCGAGGTGAACCCAGTTTGACCCTTCGAACTTCAATTTGAAGTCGATTTTTTGGTTTGGTGGCGGCGCCATACATGCGTTTTCTAATGTTGACCAAAGCAGCATCGCGCAGCTGCAGATAAAGATCTTCGGTCACCATTTTGGCCAATTGATCAACCGGGCGTTCACCCGCTAGAACTTGAACGATTCCGGTGGCAAGCACCTTGAGCATTTCACCCGGATCTGGAAGATCAGCGGTTCTTGAATATTGCTTGCCGAAATATTCTGCATGCTCGATAGGGTTAGTCACCCTGCGAATGCGTTTCGGCTTTTCTTCATCAGATTTGTCGTCCGGATTGTCATTCTTGGCAACTGCCGGTTTTTTGATTTTGTCTTTAGCTTCGTTTTTTAAGTTGTTGCTTTCTTCATGATTTTTCATGCCCCCGAACCCTTCTACTCTGACGGGTGTTCGCAGTCTTTCGGTAAACCGAAGGTTTTGTAAACCCCTTTTTTGGCACCTGTGGATAACTTTTTGGTGAACATTTGGTTATCTAAATAATTCGAATGTGGATCTAAATAACCTTTTTGAAGACCTCGAAGCCCAGTTCGAAGCCGAGGCAGCCGGTCATTTTGGCAATTCCGGCTCAGTTGGGCAGACGCAATCAAATGCACTGAAATTGCCGCCTTCGGGTCCGATTTTGGTTGAAGTGCAGTTGGTCGACGGACTCAAACTTCGCTTGATTGCTGCCACTTTGGGGCTGGACTTCGTCGCTGGCGTTGAGGTTGGCAGCTCGGCTGCCGTTGCAATTGCAACTCGGTCAATCGCAGAAATCAAGTTGCACCAAGTTTCGGCTACGCAGTCATACCAGTTGAAAATAACCGGCCGCGAGTTCACTGAATTTTGCGGTGTTTTCACCGAAAAGAAGTCTGCGGTCAAAATTCATTTCACAGACCCAAATCAGCGAGTCAAACACGGATGGATCACCGGGCAATTTTTGAATCTATTTGAATTCGCGGACCGCGACGGGGCTAACCAGATTTTTCTGCCATCCTGCTCTATCTCAAGAATCGAAGTCTTGCCTGTGCACAACTAAAACTGGTCACCTAAAAATTCGATTGACTGCGACCATGTCAAAAATCCGAACGCTTAAGTCTGCAAGTCGAAATCGCAACCGAAACATTTTGATCTCGATGGCCGTCATCGTTGCCTCGGTGGCAGCCGTCTGGTTTGCAATCGAACAAAACGATCAGCGCCAAGAATATCTCGTGGCTAAATCTGGGCTGTCGGCCGGCGCGCAATTGACAGCTGATTCAGTCACAACAGTCAAAGCAAATCTCGCCGAATCTAGAGGCAACTACCTCAGACAGCTTCCGTCAGATTCGCCAGCATTTCTGATTGCCTCGGTTCGCAAAGGCGAGCTGATTCCACTCGCTCAGTTGGCCCAGAGCGCAGCAGACACAAGGGTTCCGGTGCAAATCACGCCAACTATGGGGCTAGCCAAACAGGTCAAAATTGGTTCGGCGGTTGATTTGTGGGCATCACGCGCTGAATCAGCCCAGGTCTGGTCTCAGCCTAGAATTCTGAGCCTCGGTGCCGAGGTGGCCGACATTGTTGAGCCCAGCGGCATGTTTGCCGACACCAAGCCCGCGCTGGATCTCATGGTGCACCCAGATGATTTGGCAGCGGTGATCTATGCGGTCGCCAACGGTGACAAATTCGCAGCCATTCTGAAACCAACCCTGAAAGATCAGTGACATGTCGAAACTAATCGAGGGTCAGATTGAGGCAACCTCAATCGATTTTGATTTGCCAGAACTCGAGCCTCTGCATCGGGTTGAGACTCGAGCCCAAGTGATTTCTGCTTGGGGCCCAAGTGGATCACCGGGCAAAACCGTGTTGGCGATAAACATAGCTTTCGAGTTAGCCCTTGCCGGTCACCGTGTTTTGCTAATTGACCTCGACACAGTCGCTCCAAGCATCGAAACGCAATTGAATCTGGTTGATCACCCAGCAGGCCTCGCTGCTGCCTGTCGGCTTGCCGCTCAAGATCGACTAACTGTGTCTGAACTCCTGAGGCTGAGCCAGCCCATACAGGTGTCTGGCAATACTCTTCACGTGATGACCGGCCTGAGCACACCGTCTCGGTGGCCCGAGGTCACCTTCGAAAAAGTGAACTCTTTGATCGACATCGCTTCAAGCAATTTTGATTTCGTGATTCTTGACATTGCCTCAGGCCTTGCCTCGGCAACTCAGCAGCCAATCAGCGGCATTGAAAGAAATACGGCCACGCTGGCAGCACTGCAAAATTCCAACTGTATTGCTGCCATCGGCCTGAGCGATCCAGTCGGGGTTAGGCGGTTCATTTTGGGCATTCAAGAACTCAAATCACTGCGGTTAGACGCTGATGCAATAGTTGTGATGAATCGCGTTCGAAGCAGTGCAATTGGGCGCAAGCCTAAATTGCAAATCGCCGAAACGCTTGCGCGCTTCGCATCGATTGAGGTTGACGCGTTTGTGCCCGATGACCCAGCGACATTTGATCAGTGCGCCCTTGAATCGATTCCACTAATCACGGCCAAGCGCAAGTCTGCTGCTCGAATCGCCATCAATCAATTGGTCAAGCGCAAGATTTTGGCCGAATCAAATTCGCTCGATGACCGGGTGGCTAAACTCAATTAAATGGTCACCTTCAGCGAGCTTTCACGCCAATCAGGTCGACTCACGCCAACTGACGTCGAGTGGCTAAATCTGCTGCTTTCTGATTGGCAAATGGTTGCCGATTTAGTCTTCGCCGACCTAGTTCTCTGGATTCCAGACAGTGCCGGCAACTTTGTTGCTGCAGGTCACGCGCGGCCATCAAGCTCGGCAACAATCTTCTATCGCGACATCGATGGCGAGCCAGCCCGCAAGCAGTGGGCCAATGAAATTGAAGCTGCGTTTGAAACGGGCGAAACAGTAACTGCAGAGGTTCCCACTGAGTTCGAAGGATCATCGATTCGACTTAGCGCGATTCCGGTGCGACGCCATAAGTCAATGACCTCAGAAGAGCTTCACGACAAGCCAATAGCGGTGATCACCCGCCACACAAATTTGAGTGACCTTCGCACTCCAAACAAACTCCAATTGAACT